>CALHRJ010000361.1 GCA_938038395.1 uncultured Deinococcales bacterium
TAGTACTGTTGCTCTTTTTTAAAATCAAGGATATAGCTTTCATCATGCAGTAGCTTTGTAAACTTTTCTAAATCAGCAAAAAGATAGTTTAAAAAAATTGGATCTGTAAGTAATCTTGTTGCATCAAGTTCATCAGCACACATACTAAACTTATCAGGTGTAGGAACAGCATCAAAAGCGATAGGCTCTAATTTATTTTTAACCGTATCAAAATAAAAACGTCTATTGTGACTAATCACTCCATGACATGCTCCCCAGATATGGGAGCTAATCCACCAAGGACTAAACTGCTTCATATCAAAAACTTGATTGGCAGCTAAGGTACCTTCCAAATAATCCTTGAGAAGACTTAATCCTTGTGCGCTTTGTGTTGCGGCTAACTCATTTGTTCCTTGTACCACATCTCTATAGTCTTTTAAGGGGAAATCTCTAACTTGATGCGTTAATAAACCAGCTGGAATCTGAGAACTTTCTAGCAATTTTCGGTTTTCAGCAATGTTGTAACTAAGTTCCCTTTGATTCCATATAGGATCTTCATTAAATCCTATAATTGAACCTTCTCGTCGGTTTTGAGCTTCAAGTAATTCTTTAGTAAAATGCTCTTCAACTGCCATTAGTCCAACAGGATAATCATTAATCCAAATGTGCGCAAAGAAATAACGTGGTGCTAAGATTCCCATATCCCGCATCTGATTCATCATCATGGGCTCAAAGTAGTAATGTCTTGTAGCAGGATGTTGAATAGAAAAACGACTCATCCCCATAACAGTTTCACTGCCCTTAGGATTAATCCGAAATGATAGTTTACTAGGATAGCTAAGATGATCTCCCCAATCACCTTTAAGTCGTAAACTTACGGAAAGCTCTTTGTTGGTTAGCCCATTATCTGCAATAAGCTTTGCATTAACCCAATCATCGGCGTCTGTAAATAGGATAGGTACATCTTTTGCTAAGGTTGCATTTCTTTTGTTATCAATTTTTTGCAATGCACCATCTGACAGATATAAACGGAGTGAGGGTAAGGTTTCTTTAGATATTTTTTGCCTTTGAATTTCAAAAGATAAGTTAGATAAGGGTCTAAGTGCATTTTGAAAACTTAAGCAAATTTTTTCAGATAAGGTGCAATTTGCTTTTATATAACCTTGTAGCTGATTAACAGTATCTGCATTTTTGTACAGATAGGCGCTCGAGCCCAGTAAAAGCACACTAACGATGACAACATTTAATGCAATGACAGTTTGTTTCGACATAAATTATGTAATAACACGAGCGTTTGTTGATAAAACCAGCTCATAGTTTGAGCAGCGTTCTTGTAGAACTGCTTTAATCAATTCGAGTTCTTCAAGACCTACCTTTGTAGTTTCAAGCAAGATTTCACTGACGCTACTATCTTCAAAAATACGCTTTATTTTGTAATCAAACTTTATCGAATCGAGTGCTTGACTCAATTCCTGAGTGTTTATTTGTTGCTCAGCTAATGGATAAAGCTTTAACTCTAAAAAGCTGCTTTGCGAACGTAGGTTATTTCCTTTGAATAACGCAAAGGGGAGCATACACAATACTATTGTAACAAAGCCGACAACCGTGGGAATAAGTTGGTTGGCACCTAACCCTAAGCCAATTGCAATTGCGACAAAAAGATAGAGTAATTCTTCAGGTTCCTTAATTGGTGTACGAAAGCGAACGATTGAAAGCGCACCAACTAAGCCTAAAGACAATGCTATTGAACTCTTAATAATCGTGATGATCAAAATCATACTTGGTATTAACAATAAGAATATGGGTAAGTATTGCCTAACATCTACAATAAGTCGGGTGGCTTTACTGACAACAAAAGCCCATACTAAAGCCATAAGTAGTCCAATTGCTAAGTTCATTATTAGTTCTAAAATCTGAATATCTACAACTGCATAAGGGTTTAAAAATTCCATAAATCAAAAGCTCTCCCAAATCTCAAATTAGGTTTTAGCAACTTAAAACCGTGTAACATACGTTCTTTAACATTTTCCTTTATAGGTTGTGCTGTATAAACTCTGAATGCCAAGCATCTGACCTTTAAGCGATTAGAAAAATACAAATTTGGCTATGTTACAGAGTATTAAAGGTAACTCTTATAATAAACTGAATAGGCATAGTATAGCGAACGCTTGATAACCAGATTGGAGCAAAACGCTTAAGTCAAAAAAGTCGAGTTATTTAATATCTCATCAAGTCAGTACAATAAATGTGTATGTAAAAGCTTTATAAAGTTACTCTAATTTTTTATAAGTTGTACTATACCCCAATATAGCCACAACTTTTTACCAAATATTCAATTTAGATTGAGCCTACCTCAACCTTGAACAGCTTCTTTAAACCACTCAGGTAAACGATCTTTTTGTCGCTTCAAAAAGTTCTTAAAATCAGCGTCCAAAACGTAAGTCACTGCAAAATCTTCTTTACTACGAATGCTTCGCCCATAAGCTTGTACAACTGTAAGCGTAGTCCGCCAGTCGTACCAAGCTGGGTCAAGGTCTTTACGCTTTTTTACTTGTGGATCACCTAAGTAAGGATAAGGCACTTTACAAATAACCTGCCAACGACTCAGGTCATCA
>CALHRJ010000362.1 GCA_938038395.1 uncultured Deinococcales bacterium
GTCTAGTTTATCGTGCATACTAAAGCTATAAGAGACTGGATTTAGTATAGTTAGTTAAATCCAATTGAATGATATATGGACAAAACGAATAGTTTTGACACCTAAGAAAGGGTTTATTAACCTATGGACGAAATCAGAAAGACCTTACAAAGAGTTTTTAAAATTATTGTTGAACAATTTCAAAATTTAATGGAATATAGTAATCAGCGCCAATTAGTTTTGAAAAATAAAGAAAAAGAGACAGTTTTTAGATTGCCAATGACCTTGGTCTTGGTGATAGGTGTGATTGCATTATTCATGACGCCACTACTGTTTTTACTTGTCATTGCGGTGGTAGTTGCACTATTTATGAAATATTCCTTTGAAATTGTGCAGAATGTTTCTTGAGTAAACTTTAAAATTGCACCGTTAGAGTTATCTAGTTAAATTATAGACGCACATTCCAAAATGTGCGTTTTTCTTATGTGCTCTCTGGTTTTCCAAAGGAACTTAGAGTAGTTTCAAAACGATACCACTAGCAGATTTTAAAGTGTCAAATAGTGGGGATTTACACTGATGGAGCTAAAGATTGTTTTCAAGACGCTAATTCCGTATTTTTCACAACCCTCTTAGCTATGAACTGATACAACTAAGTCCTTAGGGAACTTTACTTTTATAATGCTTGCAAACGCAAAAAAATATCTATCACTTAAAGCTAGTTTTAAATTGTTGAAGTCAGGGAAAAAGCAGTCGGCTAAGATGGGCAGCAAAGCTCAAGAAGCTCCATTTATACCGCCGCCATTGAAGCGCTTAAACATTGTTTTAGGCATCTTGACTTTTATTATTCTTCTTTTAGCACCATATTTATTTTGGTTATCGCAGAGCTATACTGCGATGGATATCTTAATTCTTGATAAGTCAGTGGCTCAAGACGATTACCGTGAGCACAAAGGTTTTATGTGGCTTGTCAATCACTTTAAATTTCACCATGAAGCTGATCCGCCATATGATTATGCACAGGATTATGTAGGGTACAAACCACAGGCTGAGGGTGAAGATATTGTTTCAGAGTTACCAGCTTTAGAATCTGCCTATGATCTTATTTATCTTATAGATGCTAAAGGTGTATATACGGAAAACCGCTTTGGTGGTGACAGGGTTGAGCAACATGCAAGTTCGGAATTGCTCTACGGTGGTGTTACCTTAGCTGAACTAGATAATATTCAGACACTACTTCGTCCTAAAGGAACACTTATTAGTGAAGCTTCTAGTTTAAGTCGTCCAACCAGTACTGCTGCAAGGCATAAGCTCGAAAAGATGATGGGTATTTACTGGAGTGGGTGGATTGGTAAGTTTCATATCAACTTAGAAAAAAGTTCAGTACCGACTTGGATTTCTGATATGTATGAAGCTGAGCATGAAAAAGAGTGGCGCTTTCGAGGTGCGGGTTTAATCTTAGTAAATGAGACAAGCAATAACAAAGAACGTGTGCTTGTTATGCAAATGGGCAAAGACCTCAAAGGTCAAGGCTTTAAAATGAGCTTTTCTAAATCTCGTCAAGAACACTACAGTGTTAAGGATAAGAAGTTTTACATGGGTTGGTTTGACATCGTAATGCCAGACTATGAAACTAAGACTGAGGCTTATTACGAGATTTATACGACTGAAGCAGGAAAAGAAAAGCTTGATGACTTTGCTATACCGATTCGCTTTCCAGCAGTTGTTAAGAATGAAACGGCAGACTACACCAGTTACTATCTTGCAGGAGACTTTGCAGAAGTTGCTAAGGTACCAGCTTTTCACCAGTTTAAAGGCTTATCTAGCTTTATGGGGCACACCAGAGCTAGCTCGAGCCCTCAAGGTTTCTTCTGGCAAGTTTATTCTCCTTTGATGGAGCAAATCATGCGAGATACCAACGAAACAAAAGAAAACTCACGCTTTTTAGAGATGTTTGAACTGAGTTCAAACTGAGGTACACACTTAAGTTTTCTAGAGAAAAGCCTTAATGCTTGATTAATACATATATAAAATTAGCTAAAACCTTTCCTAGAGGCTATAACCTACCGTATTTCAATACTTTATAGAGCTTTAAATAATTAGTAGGTTACACTTGCTAAACAGGGCGTAGTTCTAATAAGATAGAGCTTATGTCTCAACACAGTGTAAAGGTGATTGTTGTCAGCAATGCTGGGAAAGGTTTTGGGCGCTCTATAGCCCTTGCCTACGGCAGTGCTGGTTACGATGTGGTTTGCATTGATGATGAGGTTGATTTAGCCTCTAAAACAGCTGCTGAAATTGAAAATCAGGGTGGCAAGGCCATACCGATTCAGGCAGATGTGAGCTCAAGCATGGATGTTCGCAAAGCTTTTGATAAGATTTTTGAACTTTTCGGTAGTTTTGATGGCATTGTTCATGTAGCTAGTTTTGAGAATAAAAGTCGTTTTATCAGCCTAACTGAGTCAGAATTTGCTGAAGTTGTTGGCAAAGGGCTGAAAAGTAGCTTTTTAGTGCTACGCTCAGCTGCGAGATTTCTAGAAGATGTCTGGCTAGTCCTAGTGACTCCGCCTAAAAGTGCTAAAGAACCGCATATGGTGGCTAGTAGGGGCGCAATTGTAGAACTGTCTAAAAGTTTTAAAGACCGTTATCCAAATTTAAGAATTAACGTCATTACGCCTTCAAGACCAGCATCTGACGCAACGCATGACGCTATTTTGGTTGAGAATGTTCGTTACCTGAGTAGTGCATCATCTGGTTTGAGTGGACACCATTTAGAAGTTGAACTACCACCACCACCAAAAGTTATAGAATCTTTGTTACCAGAAGTACAAGCTGCACTAAATGATGATGTTAGACAGTCCGATTTAGAAGCAGGTTTGTACGAATTGTCAGATGAAGAAGATGATTTCTTGGGTGATGATGAACTGAACGACTTTGACGATTTTGATGATGAACTTACAGGCAGCTCTTTAGACGCAGATGGTAATGACTCCTTTGAAACTCAGGCTAGTGAAGACATCGATGCTCGAGCTGAGTCCTCTGATGACTTTGAAGAAGATGACTTCGTTTATAGGGTTGAGTCAGCAGACGACTATGACGATGAACTTGATGAAGCTCGTGATGAAGTCACAGATTATGAACAAGATGTTTATTTAGAAAAAAACTACGATCTAAAACTAGTCAAAGATATTGAACGTATCAATAGAAAAGAAGACGATTAAGCTATGAAGTGTCCTTTTTGTTCTTCATCTGAAACGCGTGTTGTAAATTCTCGACCAAGTGATGAAAATAGTGCGATCCGGCGTCGTCGTGAGTGCGATAATTGTAGTCGCCGTTTTACAACTTATGAGCGCGCACAGTTTGAAAGTTTACTAGTTAGTAAGCGTTCTGGTAGGCGAGAGGCTTTTAATCCAGACAAGCTTTATAACAAACTAAGCATTGCCTGTAATAAACGACCAATTAACGAAAAGCAATTGCGAGACTATGTTTATGGCTTTGAAGATTTGGTGCAAACACCAGAAATTAGCTCTGAAGAAGTTGGTAGAAAAGCACTTGAGTTTCTCAAAAGCTTAGATGAAGTAGCCTATATTCGTTTTTTAAGTGTCTATAGTGACTTTGAATCGGCAGATAGGTTTTTGGAAGAAATCAATAAAGAGCTTGGTACGAGTAGTTAAGTTTTTGACACTTTGTTGTAGCATTGAGCCGCAACTAAACCCTTAAAAATCTATAATTTTGTAGTTGATGTTTGTTGCTTCTAAGTACTAAGCTTCGTAAACTGCGTCCTAGTAAATTAAACGTAAATCTATAGTTTTTGCTTTAGTTTCGCAAAGCAATTGTTGAAGGAAATCTTGAGGTGTTTAGGGGCTAAGTAGTGCTAAAATACTGTGCTAATTTCGTGATAAAAGAATCTGGATCTTGAACCTATATAAGCCGGGGGGCTTTAGGGGAGCGGAAATTGCGCTCTTGAAGAAAGGCGCGCTAGCCCAAAGACTTCTGGTCACAAGCTAGCCGTCGTCTTTTTAAGATAGTAGATGACCCTAGAATTTTATTCAAAGGCAATCTAAGTTTTTTGAAGCATCATAGAGCCAAGTTTCGACTTGGCTTTTTTGTTGTCAACTACTTTTGTAAAAATGTAGATTTTGCTTGGAAGTTTAAGCGCACGATAGAAAGCCTAGTAGAAAGTCTCTTCATTTAGAATGTTAAATAACATGGTAATGTCAGATATAACGAATAAGTACGTGTGCAAAATTAAGCTACAGTAGCTGATTAGATGCCAAACCATTACAGGATTGAATACTCGGTACGATGATAGCTTCAAAGTAGTTAAACATAATTTTGCCTTGGTACTTAGTTCAGATTAACCTCTAATAAGAAACTGCAAGTTCCTATAATCATATATATAGGATGATTTGGTACAGAACTTGACATTCAGATGAAAAGTTGGAGGCTATTGTGAATGTTGTGAATGGAGGCAATATTATGAAAGCAACACTACATAAACTTAGTTTCGGATTGCTATTCTCAGTACTTTTTCTAGCCCTTTTTAACATGGCTTTAGCTCAACCCATGGGTCCATTGAGAAACATTGGTGTCGATATCGATAAGGCAAGTATTCCATTAGACCGTATTTTGGCTGGTGGTCCTGGACCACAAGGAATTCCTGCACTTGGTTTTTCTGGTGACTGGAAAGAAATTGCTGGTCCTAGTGTCGCGCCAGAGTTTATTGCTCAAGCAGAGGCTGATGGTTGGCTGGCCGATATAGAGCCTGTGATTGTAATGAGCTTAAACGGCGAGACAAAGGCTTATCCCTTACAGATTCTGACATGGCATGAAATTGTCAATGACACAGTTGGTGGGGTTCCTGTATCAGTTACCTTTTGTCCGTTGTGTAATAGTGCTTT
>CALHRJ010000363.1 GCA_938038395.1 uncultured Deinococcales bacterium
TCTTCAAAGTTTAAAGTTGCATATTGTGCGATTGTTCCAGAAATTGTGTAATCCATCATTTTATTAGGATAAACGATTCAAGACAACACGTCATCCTCCTTTAGGCAGAGTTGTAGGATTGAATGAATTAGGATAGTTTTATACAATTAACCATGGTTACGGCTAAGAAAGAACTTAGGCACTAATTAGAAAATCTTTTGGTAAAGAATTAAGCACATCTGTATTTTGAAGATTTTGTATGTGATTTTTCAAAAGAACATTTCGAAACCATTCCAGAAAAGTGTGACCATAATTGCAGGCAGGTTCATCATTATTATCGCTTCCCATAGTTATTATTGCGTAGCTTTACTGTATAGCACGTGACGCATGTTAGGAATGTGGAGTTTAGAAATGCAAGACGATTACTAAGAGCTATCTTAAAACCATCAACATTACCTTATCTCCAAATCTATGTGAACTAAAATACTAAGAATACTTGGTTTTTAGTTCTTATACTAACCTGAAAGATAAATGTCATAATCTTATTATCGAATACTTCGTCAGAAGAACCAAAAGATAGGCACTTTCTAATTTCTGCTTCTGTTCAGCATTATGATATTCTTGATTCATTTTGGTATTAAACAGTTAGTTTGTGACATGATTTTGAGAAGGCTTTTTTGAGTGGGAAAAGGGTGTAACTGAAGTTGAGGTTTCTAGCTTGGGTTCTAAGGTTGCTTTTGTAACATAGCTTGTGCCTTTTGCAACAGTTTTACCCTTTATAAGGGCACTGTCAGCAAAGCCAATCAAAAGTGTATGACTGAATGAGCCTTCTGATAATACTGCGCCTGCTGTTGAACCAATGTGGTGTGTACCTTTTGAAGTAACAATTGCTGGTTCTTCAATAACTGTGCGGATACGCTCAACTATTTCAAAAATATTTTCAGAATTAACATCAAAAAGGCAAATAGCAAATTCATCGCCACCGTATCTACCCACAATGTCTTCCTCTTTAATAGAATCTTGTAGGCGTTTTGCGACGATCTGTAGAACTTCATCTCCTGCGTGGTGTCCATAGATATCATTGACTGGTTTAAAGTTATCAAGGTCGAGCATTAGGTAAGCAATCTGAACGTTTAACCGTTCTGCTTTTGTTTTTAGTAGTTCTGCTTGTCGGTCAAATTCGTCTCGATTTAATAAGGTGGTTAGTGGGTCTGTTGTGGCACGTTGTTGAAGACGCTTAAGGGGCTTTGCAATAGCTAAACTTATAGGAACTGCTAAGCAACTCAAGAGAAAACCAATAGCTATAATTCGTAAAAGGTTTTTCTGATAATGATTGCTGATGTTGCCGATATAAACGTCTTTAGGGGCATAAATGCCAAGTAGCCATTCCTGTTTATCTAAAACTTGAATCGGTTGTAAGGTTCCAATATAGTCTGCTTCTGCTACTTTGAAGTCTACGACTGTATTTGACTCAAAACCATTCTTCAGGTCTGCAAAGCTTTGGCTAATTTCATTACCAATTTCGTGAATGAAGGGTAATGTTTGAGATGTGCGAGTATTTAAATAACTTTCAAAATTAGGAAAGGCGATTACCACATTGTCTGCAGTTTTGATAAAGGGAAAGCTTTTGTTTTCGCTGAGTGTGATTGTTTCAAGATAGTGCGATAAGTCAGATAGCTCGATATCGATACCTACAGTTCCAGCATTGATACCATTTTTATTGATGACAGTTTTTGCGGTGGTGATACCAGGTTTTTGTGAATCGAAGAAGATATAAGGTTCAGTCCATATTGCAGTTTCATGATTTTGTAGGGCACTGATTCTTTGATTCGCTTTTTGATACCAAGACCGTTCTCTTGGGTCATAGATGTCGTTTGGGTCTAGTTCAGAATATTGAATAATTTCTTCGTTATTCCTGAATGTGTATTTTACGTTTCGTTCTGGGGTAAAACTTATAACTTTTGTTCTAAACCCATTTGCTCTAGAATCAAGCCGTTCAAAGTTAGTTGTGGTAGTGCCTTGAGCTTGTGCCAAAGAAATATTGTTTTCTCGGTTCACAAAGATAAAGGAGCCGTCTGGTCGCCCAAAGTACATACCTGAAAATTGTTTATGGGTTTTGAGTTGTTTTAAAAAATATCGTTCTAAGGCTAGGTCATCGTCTGGATTGATTTGTTCGTCTTGTAGTAAGGAATGACTTAATAAGACGGAGCTTTCGGCAGGCTCGAGCAGCACTTTTGTATGATTATGGGTATTGTTAACAACTAGCGATAGAATTTCTTCAGTATGTTCACGAATGACCGTGTTGCCTTCAAGTACAGAACCACTATTAACTCTAGAGGCTAGTAACGCTGACAGAATCCCTAACAAAATGAGACATTGTAAGGTAAAGAAAAATACTACTGAAGGATTTCGTGATAAGCGTTTCACAATCGAAGGGGTATTGGTCCAATCATTACAAGACGATACAAACGAGACTTAAAAGTGAACTTACAAGATACAAAATTATTCTGATGATGCGATTTTAAGCAATTTAAGATTATTTATCGATTAGGTATAGGACTAACTACTACGCTAAGATCAATCATCACAACATCATACTTTGAGACCTATATTTTGATTTGTTAAACCATGAACTTTGTATCCTTAAAGAAAAGTTTATATTTAAAAAAATTAGTATGATATCTAAAAAACATAAGATGCTTTGAAACAAAACGTTAATATAAATTTGTTTATAGTAGGGGTTACTTCTATAATACTGATTTAGGTATATAGTTCAAGTTGTTTTTTACTCATAGATGTTAATCTAATCTAAAGCTATATCTTAAATTTAGGGTTGGTAGTATATAAAAGATAAAAATACTTTGAAGTAACTGAGTCGTAAGGCAAAATTATGTTCAATCATTTTAAAATTTAAATCGACTATAAAAACCGTCCTGTAGAGGCATATTGTAGCTTAATTTTGCCAACGAACTTACTCATAAATATATAAAAATAGCTATATATTCTCTTGATATACAGAGGAACTAATTGGCCTGAAAGTTATAAAAGCAAAAAATTGAGCTATATGAGCGAGGGACTCTTTAAATTTGAGGAAGAGAAGCTATTTGTTTATCAGTGTAGCAAATGGCGGATACTATATCTTTTTTGTAAGCATCTTTGTAATCCATAATTTTCCTACACACTATGTTCGTTTAGACAGTTAAATGGTATCCTATTGATAATTTTATGATTGCTTATCTTGATGGAATAATTTCAGAAATTCGCGAATCCAGTTTAGTGATTCAAGCTGGTGCTTTCGGACTTGAAGTTAGTGCACCGAAACCAACCCTAATGAATGCAAAAAAGGGTGCAACCTTACGTTTACATACTCACCTTGCAGTGCGTGAAGATGATATGTCGCTTTATGGCTTTCATACCGAAGATATGCTTAAGCTTTTTAAGTACTTAATCAGTGTATCTGGTGTTGGACCAAAGCTAGCCCTTGCTATGTTGTCCTCATTGCAAACAACTTTAATTGCCAACGCGATTATCAATAGCGATGCTGGTTTGTTGTCCTCTGCGCCTGGCGTGGGGAAGAAGATGGCTGAGCGAATCATTCTTGATTTGAAGAATAAGTTACCAGAAGAACTGATGGCAGATGTGGGTGGTAAACGCCCAACAAGCCTGTTGAATGAAGCTGGGGAAGATGCAGTTCAAGCGTTGCTTGTTCTTGGTTATCGAGAGTCGCAAGTGAAAGCAGCTATTGCGGAGTTAGCAGTTAAAGAACCAGATGTTAGTGCTGAGGTATTGATTCGCAAAGCTTTGGCCAAGTTAAAATAACTTTTTTAAATCTTGGTTTATCCAGTTTTTGTACGGTTAAATAGATTCCTAAAAGTTTCACTAAAACTATCAAAACGTCTTAGGATAAGCTCAAGGAAAAAGATTCCAAAACCTGCTAATGCAAAAATGTGCCAGATTGGGGTCGAACGTTTTTGCATGGCTGGGTTGTAAGCAAGTACACCTGAATCAGGAAAGTTTAAAACAGATCCTTTGGTTAAAGTGGAAATTTGACTGAGCAAGCTTTGACCATCTTTGTTGTCGTATTCTCTATTTGCTAAATTAACTGGGGTTCTTGCGACAACATCTTGATCTCTACGTATAAGGATTGTTTCGCCAACTGTTGGATCATCTATTAAGGCTTCGTAGCGTCCTGGTGCGCTTTGTTCTAATTCCACTTCTTTACCTTGGTAACGTGCGGTGAGAACTTCACCATTGATGTATTCACCATCTGCAACAGCGTCAACAACAACTCTAAAACCTGAGCCTTCAGCACTGATTTTTGAAGAATATTCTGATGGGCGTGCTTGTAGCCAACGGGTGACGGTACCTAAAAGTGCAGGCAATTGCGGCCATTCACCTAAGTTGCCTGACCAGGTGTTTAGATCAGTGGTAAAGGCTGCACTGCGACCTAAACCTTGGCGACTGACAGCTAAGATTGGTTCTTTATCTAAACCTTCTAAAAGCATTTCACTATCTCTTTTTAAGCTACTTGCTATGTAGGCATTTAAACTGGGCGCGCTACCTATGACACTAAGACTTTCTGGAATTAGTGGGTGCGTACGAATGATTGGTTCTGTGACTTCTTCACGTAGTAAAGAACGTGTTGCAGTCAATGCTTCGGTTGC
>CALHRJ010000364.1 GCA_938038395.1 uncultured Deinococcales bacterium
CTTATATTGATGAAGCCATCCTAAGTAGAGCTTATAAAGAAAGAGAACAGAATGTTTGGAAAGTGGCGCAAGATGGTGTAGTACTTTATGCACAAGCATGGCAACCAATTTTGGCAAATGCTGTGGTGCTGGCACTGATTAGCTTTATAGAGTTTGTAGCCTTACTTATCTTGTTTGGTTTACCTGCTGTGGCAATTGGTGTTGCTTTTCCTGCGCTACAAATTGCTTTGGGGATTGGTGTTATTATCTTAGCTTGGATGATTAAGTTGGCTGTTATGGACGCTTTTTCGATGGCAGCGACACTACTGGCGTATCATAGGGCAACAGAGGGGCTCGAGCCCTCCCCTGAGTGGAAAACGAAACTGGAAGGTGTCAGCAACAAGTTTACAGAGCTAGGGCGAAAGGCTCAAGAAAACATCAGAACACCACAACCAGACTTTGTACCATCTTTATCGGATAACGCGCCAAGAAGCACAACAACAAGTATTAGTTAAGGGAGGAAATATATGAAAAATTTTGCAATAGGCTGCTTAATAGTCTTTGTACTAGCAGCGGGCATAGGTGGATTCTTTTTCTACCAAAGAGTATATAAACCATTTATAGCACCTACCGTACAAGGTGTGCAGCAAATGGCACAAATGGAAGAACTAAACAAAGAGATCAAGAATACAAGTAGATTTGTTGCACCAAGCAATGGTGAGTTAAACGAAACACAAGTCGCAGACTATATGACCGCTATAAAATTCATGCGTGAAGACTTGCAAGATGACTACGACATCATGAAAGCAAAAGTTGAAGAGTTAGATGCTAAAGGAGATTCAAATAATGGTATCGAAGGCATTAAAGATATTGCAGAAATATATTCACAACTAATAAGCACCGTTACAGAAGCTAAGAAGTCACAAGTCAAGGCAATTAACGAAATCGGCTATTCACTTGAAGAATATAATTGGGTTCGAGAAAGTGTCATGACTGCAGCAGGTCTAAGTGCCTATTCCTTTGGCTTAGAACAACTTGCACAGGCTGCCGAACAAGATGGCTCTCAAGCTTTACAAGCACTTGAAGATGATATGCGAGCAGAAATAGATTCTGCAAACATTCCACAGGCAAACATTGATTTAGTTCAACCTTATCTTGAAGAGTTACCTGAATTTCTTGGTATCACAAGTTTCGGTTTGTAAACATACCAAAATTCTAAGCAACAAAAAAGGAGAGCGTCTAAAGGCTCTCCTTTTTTCTTTTACTTCAAAACAGCTCTAACTTAGGGCCATGCCTTCGGCTTTTTATCTGGCGTAACTTCATGACGATTAAGCTCACGAAGTGACGATAAGAAAATACCCAAACCACCAAATGCCAAAACCAAGATTACAATCAAATCAAAAAGACTTAAACCTGCCAAACTAAAGGTTGTTTGCTGTAAAACACCAAACACCATGGCAACCATCGACCCAGCCCAAAGAATAAACCCCAAAGGGTTTTTGGAGTTATAAAACGTCAGCACAATACCAAAAATAAACGGTATAAGAATCATGCCAGACGTAACATTCACACCACCAAAGTTATATAACCCTCGACCAAAACCAAAATTATGATGAATTCGCACAGAATTCAAAAACATGTAGCCACCACCAATCATCATGGCTAACCCAAGAAAAAATGGCATAAGTCCACCGTTTGTACCGCCTGCACCTCTAGGCATAAAACCTCCTGATAGTTCAAAACTAGTTAGCTTAAAAAAGCCTGTAAAACACTATTAACTGTAGTATTGGTAAAAAAATCATTAGTAATATAAGGGTTTCTAAAGAAACATTGAAGAAAATGGTAAGAAAAAGCCAACTCATTCACCACCTTCAATAGTCTACTGAGCATTCTCCCATAAACGCCCAGAAAATATAACAGTATATTAACAAATCATGATCACATAGTCATCCAACCAAAGTAGGATAAGTGCGCCTATAGCATTGAAGTGCTGAAAAATGAACCAAATATTCTGAGTCAGATGGACGGATTTTAGCAGTTTTGCGCTAAGTTTAAAAACCTGTATGAAAATCTACTCCCTTGAGTTCTGCCCAATGCAGATATAAACAAATATCAAGTAGACTCCTAAAAATAATCAGCTAAGTTATCAGAATTCCTAAGAGAAATTGTGTCTTAAGACTATGCTTCAGGTCACTTTCATTAGCATCTAAACTATTATTGTTAGCAAAAAACGTTGTCGAAAGATTAACAAAGCAGCATCAAAATACTGTCAGAGCAAATTCTTATTATTATAAGTAGATAAGTGAATACCCTATATTTACAAGCTTAATTATAGTCAAAGGGGAGCAATGACATGAATTCAACAAAGCAAAAACGAACAAGCCTAAAGATACTACTCGCTTGTTTAGTCCTATTAATCACGCAGATAACCACTCAGACCTACGCAAGAGAAATGCAACCTGGTAGCGATGCCTACACCTTTAGTGTCTATATGATTGACGCTTTTTACAGTGAAGGCGAAGAGTGCGAAGAAAAGCTACTAGCAACACCAACTATTGGTTGGCTATGTGCAGCATTTCCACTGGGTGAGCGTGCCTTTGAACAACGTTGGGATGCCTACCTCAGCGCATTGCCTCAAGATTATTCTATTACGGCTGTGACGTCTTGGGGCGACATTCGTTATGAAGAAGATGATTCTGTCTTTTATGGTAAAGTTTACGATTTGAATGATGGTCGCTTAGTGGTCGGATATGATCGCTCGGACAGGGGCAGAGAAATCCGTCTAGGTTTTTCAAGTAAGGCGAACCAAGCTACTGCAACACAAAATCAAGTAGCTCAGGCTTCAGCTAGCACGACTCAATCTGTTCAACCTGTAACTCAACCACTTGCGGCAACTCAACCACCTGTAGTGCCACAAGCCCAAGCCATACAAGCCCAAACCATACAAACTCAAACTGAACAACAGGCTCCAGTTTTTTTAACACAGGCAGAAACCCGTGCACGCGAAATCGCTCAAGCTGCTGCTCAAGCTCAGAATACTATAGTAAATTCGGCACAAACAAATCAAACAACAAACCAAACAACAAACCAACGTGCCTATGCAACAACGACAGTTCAAACGCCTACTATTCAAAGTAGTAACATGAACAGCTCAGCAGCTATGACAAATGCTGCAGCAACCACAATGGCTACAAGTGCTGTTGTAAATGGGGTCAATACGGTCAATGCAGCACCTAGTATGCCTCAAGCAACTAGCTCAGCAGCAATGTCCAACGCTAGAACAACCAATCTAGCAACTAGCTCAGTTGTAACTGCTCCACTGCCAGTTGCACCTATGCAAACACCACTGACAGCTGCACCTGTGCAAACTATTCAGCAAGCGGTGCCGCAAGCACAAATAACACAAGTAAAATCACAAGAGGTTATGGCATTGGCACAACCAAAAACAACACCACAAGCAACGACTTTAACTGCTTCTGGTATATTAGATGTTTTTCGTGAAAAAGGTCTCTCAGTAAGCTCAGCAAAAGAAATGACACCTAAGGATTATGGTTTTGCACCAGTACTTGCCAGCGAAGGTTTATTCTTCAGACTTGGTGATTGCACATCTTGTATAGGTCGCATTTTCAGCTTTGATCGCAAAGAAGATGTAGCGATGATGGAAGTCTACTACTCACTAGAAGCACAAGCTACTGATGTTGTTTATTCACAAGATAAAATTCTCATACAATTCTTTTCTACACCAAAAGATCTTGCAGACCAGTACATCAGTGAGTTAAAAGCACTAAATTAAATCAGAAAAATCAAATTGTTTAATCCCCAACACAGTGTTCGTGTCGGGGGTTCTTTTTTTGTACTTTACTTGTACTTCTATTGCCCTAAAGTATTTTGCCAGCTTGCACTGTTTCCTGCTTGATCGTACACAACAGTTGTCACGGTTGGCGCAGCTTCTACAGAGACATTAAAGAATTTTTCGCGCACTGGAGAAAAGGCCACCTCTACGCCGTTCACCACGATGCGCTCGAGCAGCAAGTTATCCCTCGCAACACCTGCAACTTCCATACGCCCTCCACCAACATCTACAGGCGGCTTTACCTTTACACTCGGTAAAAATACATCAATTTCAAAGCCATATTCCAAAGTACTAATACGCCCATTAATATCTTCAACCTGAATCAGTGTCTCATACGTCGTGGACTGTGGATTGGTTGGTCTAAAAGCAAACTGAATCAACTTTTTATCTTTTTCAACTTGTAATAAATCAGATTCTAGCAAGTTAACACCACCCACACGAATCGCAGCAATACCTTCATCATCGAGTGCGTAACCGATGATTTTCATATCGGCACTTTGTACAGCGCCATTTTTTGGTGAAATAATTTTTATCAATGGTGGCAAAGCATCAGGACGCTTCACACAACCACTTAAAACTATGCTACTTATGCACAAAATGCTCAACCACAAAAGTCGTCTACCTGTCATAGCTTTTAGTTTACCTCGTAACTGTTGCCAATTATGGTTAAAAATAGTGCTTGTACTATTTCTGGCCATGCCTGAAAACCTCAAAAACCATATGAGCCAGTTCATCCTTGATTAAACCCTCCCAAGCTGTCTTCACAGCATTTGGTGAACCCGGCAAGGCAAAAATCATACTATTTCCAGCTAAACCACCTGTAGCTCTAGATAACATAGCAGCAGAACCTACTTCTTTAAAAGACAACATTCGAAATAACTCACCAAAGCCTGGCATGGGCTTATCAAGCAAACTTTCAATAACTGGAATCGTCACATCTCGTCCTGCTATGCCTGTTCCACCTGAAGTGATGATGACTTGCGCCTCGCTAGCCATAAGCTCTTGAACTAATTCACGAATCGCATCCGCTTCGTCTTTAATGATGTGCCTACTCGCAAGCGCATTCCCAGATGCTGCAATCGCCTCTGCTAAATAGTCACCACTACTATCTGTTTCAGGTGTGCGTGTATCGCTAATGGTAATGATTGCAATAGATACTTGTTTTGGACCCGCTGCCCTGTGTTCATTTCGACCACTGTTCATAATGACCTTCTTATCGATACTTTGCTGATTGATATATTTAATGGCTTATCTGTTCTGTATCCTAAGTTTATCACGTAAAAGATTAGTAGAAAACCAGTCATCCACTTCAAAAAGCAATAGGATGTTTCCAACTACCACCCAAAGAACTTATCTTCCCACTTTCCTAAAGTGGGACCGAGGGGGATTCCGCCTTTAAACACTCTATCTCTTCCCTCTACCCTGTTGCTAAACTTAAACCATGAATACGCCTGACGATCTGTCTAACACAACAACACATCCAGTCAAAGAATTTAAGTTCGAACTCGAAAAAGAAGTTCAAACAGAATCAGGCACTGCCCGACTTGGGCAGATACACACAGCTCACGGCACTATCAACACTCCTGCCTTTGTAGCAGTAGGCACACAAGCAACCGTTAAAAGCCTAAGTCCAGAAGAATTAGAGACGATTGGTACACAAGTTATCTTTAACAACACCTATCACCTATACTTGCGCCCAGGCGCAGACTTAATCGCAGAATTTGGTGGCGCACACAAATTTATGCACTGGGATCACCCAATCCTGACTGATTCAGGCGGCTTTCAAGTATTTTCACTTGGCGCTGGCATTGAGCACAATGTTGGCAAAATCGCCAACATCTTCCCAGGTGAAGAAGGTGGAGTGCTGGTCAACCCTAAAAAAAGCGATTTTAAATCTGGTGAGTCACTCGTGAAAATTACTGAGGAAGGCGTGCGCTTTAAAAGTCATATAGATGGCAGTTACCACAACTTCACACCTGAAAGCTCCATCGCAACGCAGCGCAAACTAGGCGCAGACATGATTCTCGCCTTTGATGAATGTACTTCCCCACTACACGACGAAGCGTATACTGCTAAAAGCGCAGAACGCACCCACCGTTGGGCGCAACGTTCTTTAGATTACTTTAAAGCTAATCCTGAAATCCACGACTACCCACAAGCACTCTACGGCATTGTGCAAGGTGGTGCATTTGAAAAAGTGCGTAGGCACAGCGCTGAAGTTATTGGGGGTATGGATTTTGATGCCATTGCCATTGGTGGCAACCTTGGTAAAACCAAAGAAGAAATGCATCAAGTTATTTCCTGGACTGTAGAGTACTTACCAACTCACAAAGCAAGGCACTTACTTGGTATAGGCGAAGTTTACGATATTTTTGAAGCTGTAGAACGAGGCTGCGATACTTTTGACTGCGTCAGCCCGACACGCAACGCTCGCAATGGTGGCTTACTCAAACGCTTTGATGATGATGGCACACCACTTAAGAAATACCGAATGAATATCAAGAATGCCCGCTACAAAGATGACCAGCGTCCAATTGACCCTGAGTGTGATTGCTATACCTGTAACCACTTTTCCCGTGCATACCTGCGTCATTTATTCAAAGCAGATGAAATCCTTGGACAGCGCTTGGCTAGTATTCACAACCTTCGCTTCATGGCCAACATGTGCGAAGCAATCAGACAAAGCTTGCGTGATGATACTTTTGCAGAACTGAAAAAAGACTGGTTACGGTAAAATTTTGTTGAAAAGTAATATTGTGAAATCTGAATCGAATTTGCTTTGCAGCTCTATAAGTTTGGTTAGCAAATCGCACCACAATAGATTTTTTGTAGGGTGGGCTACGCCCACCAATTGAAATACTAGTAAAGAATATTTCACAAAAGACTCAAGCAATATTACCTTCAATTCTTAATAAAAACAGTCAGAAGAACATCACTAATTTCGTAGGGTGCGTTCCACGCACCGCCTTTTACACCTCGATATTATCATGGTCTCTATGGGTTAATAATTTTGGAAATGGGCATAGCCCCATGCTACAAAACTCTCTACATTACTGTTATCTTTAAAATTCCCACCTTTAGGAGCAATGGACATATCCCGTGCTACAAAGCTTGACAAGCATAAAACAAAGCAGTAAAGTCATAAAAAATCAATCTAAAGAGGTTGGGATTATGGCTATAGACGATTTAACAGGCTTAACTCCGGCACAAGTGGAATTCTTTGATCAAAACGGTTATCTGGTTGTGGAAAATGTACTAGGTGACAATACGCTTGATAGCTTATGGCAAGAATATACGGTCAAATTGGATAGTGTAGCAACACTACTTAACGCCTCTGGCAAACTTTCGTCCGACTATGCAGATTTAGACTTTGATAAACGTTATATTGCCATGATGGCTGAAAGCAGTGACGTCTTTCAGCACTTAGAAATATCCTATCCTTTACTCAATGAAAATTTTCCAAGTGATGTACCCATCCACTGTGGCGAAACCACATTTAAAATGCTTACAGATTCAAGATTACTAGATGTCGTGGAATCTATAATTGGACCTGAAATATATTCTAATCCGGTCCAGCATATTCGACTCAAACCACCTTATAAAGCAATCCAAACAGACATCTCGAAAAATTCTTATGTTGGCAAAACCACATGGCACCAAGACCAAGGTGCATTACTAGACGAAGCAAATGACACACAAGTTTTAACAACTTGGATTGCCATAACAGATTGTCCTGAAGAACGAGGCTGCTTAATTGCAGTTCCTAAAAGCCATAAGCGTCATGAGCTTAGCATTCATTGTCCAGGTGATGGCATTGCTTCTGAAAACTATATTCCAGAAAGTTTGCTAGCAGATGACACAGGCAAAAAAGATTTTGTGACCCTGCCGTGTAAGCGTGGAAGCGTAGTTTTATTAAACCAATTTACGCAGCATGCTGCATTAGAAAACTCTAGTGATGTATTACGCTGGAGTTTTGATTTACGGTGGAACAAGATTGGTCAAGCAACGGGTCGCCCAGCATTCCCTGGCTTCATTGCACGAAGTAGGTCTAATCCAGAGAGTGAACTACGTGATCACAAACTTTGGGCAGAACTTTGGGAAACAGCAAAAGATAGGCTTGTGAATGGTGACTATACAGGTCAAGTCTTTAATGCAGAACGTTGGTCAAAATATGTCAATGCACCTGTCTGTGCCTAGACCGATCTAAGCCCACCAAATAATGAATCACCCTCAAAGAGTTGCAATCAATATCGTTTTTTACTATTTAGTAAAACAACAGACTTAACAATACAGATTTGGTAGGTTGCGTTCCACGCACTGCCTTTTACACCTCAATATTATCATGGTCTCTATGGGTTAATATTTCAAAAATGGGCATAGCCCATGCCATAGGACTCTTTGTATTATTGTTATCTTTAAAATCGGCGTTTTTAAAAGCTATGGGCATAACCCATCCCACGAAAACCTTTTGGATTATGGATTCCTATTCGTAAAATGCTTCCCATTCTTTTTTAAAAGCTTCTAGACCTTCACGTGCATTAAACGCTATTCGACCTAATACTTTAGATGTTTTTTCTGTACTGGACATTGTTCGGTACGGAATACCAATATGTCTGTGAATATCTAAAACAACTGGATCTGTGGCTACGGGTACAACTAGATTTCTATCAGCTTCAAAAACATCCGCAATTAAATAACTTAGCTCTAAACGGTTAATGTACTCACTTCCAAAACAATGAAAAATACCATTTCCATCGTGCTCTGCTAAGCGCAACAACATATCCGCTCCATCAGATGCGAGCGTTGGGTTTGCAACTTCATTGACTTGTGGACCCATCCAAATAGGTGCAAGCTTTCCAGCTACTAAGTTATGAATTGCAAAGTTTACAAAGTCACCGCCTAAACCATTGTCTTTTCTCAATAACGAGGGTGCAGCGTAGTTAAAGCCATAAACACCCGCTAGGCGACCAACACCATAGTTCAAACCATCCATAGCACCAAGTTCACACTCAGAAGCCATTTTCATAACACCATAGAAGTTCACAGGTTTGGGTGGAGAATCTTCAGTCAACACACCTTCTTGCCGACCATCGAAAACCCAATCGGAAGAGACAAATACTAAGCGAGCATCAATCTCTCTGCAAGCTTCAGCGAAGACTCTGGTTCCATTCACCATAATTTGCCAAGAAAGTTCACGTTTGGTATCCATAAAGATTTGATCTACAATTGCTGCT
>CALHRJ010000365.1 GCA_938038395.1 uncultured Deinococcales bacterium
TGATTTTCTAAATCAGCAATAGTAGCTTTTGGACCAGAAGGTGCTTTCTTCGCTTTTTTGTTTGGGTCAACAGGCTTACGAGAACGCCCAAAAGCCATACGCATTTTGAACATAGCGCTTTTGTGAACCTTCTTGACATCATCTTCTGTCATGCCTAGAAGTACTGCAACGGCAGCAGCATCTTTCTGTTCTGTGCCTTTCATGCCTTCAAGATGTATCACGACTTGTTGCGCTTGTTCATCAACAGTATCCAGATGATTTTCTAAGTCTGCCGTAGTTGCCTTAGGACCAGCGGGTGCCTTTTTGGCTTTTTTAGTTGGATCAACAGGTTTGCGAGAACGACCAAAGGCCATACGCATTTTGAACATGGCACTTTTGTGGGCTTTTTTGACATCATCTTCAGTCATACCGAGAAGAACCGCAACAGCAGCAGCGTCTTTTTGCTCGGTGCCTTTCATGCCTTCAAGGTGGATCACGACTTGTTGTGCTTGTTCATCAACTGTATCCAGATGATTCTCTAAATCTGCGGTTGTTGCTTTAGGACCAGCAGGTGCTTTTTTCTTCTTCGCTTTAGTTTCATCAACTGGTTTACGAGAGCGACCAAAAGCCATGCGTAGCTTGAACATCGAGCTTTTGTGGATCTTTTTGACTTCTTCTTCGCTTAAATCAAGTTTATCCGTGATGCTAAGAATATCGTTTTTAGCTTCGCCGTTCATGCCTTCAATCATGCTAACCACTTTGGCGTCTTGCTCACTGAGCATATCCAAAAAGCCTGCAAGTTCTTCTGTGGTTGCTTTTGGTCCTGCTTTTTTCTTAGCTTTTTTAGCTGTGCTTTTGCTGACTTTACCTTCAAGCATTTTGACTGCTTCTTCCATTGTAAAATCTTCGATGGCTACATCTTTTGGTAAAGATACGTTGACACGGTTGTGTTTGACGTAAGGACCGTAGCGACCTTGAAGGATGTTGAGTTCAACACCAGTTTCTGGGTGTTCGCCCAGTGTACGTAGTGGCTTATTCTTAATTTCTTTTTCTATAATTAGTTCTAAGGCTCTTGGCAACTCAACGGTGAGAACATCATCTTCTTTTTTCAGCGAAGCAAAGGTACTGGCATGTTTGACATAAGGTCCAAAACGACCAATACTTGCTTGAATAGGTTTGCCAGTTTCAGGATGTACACCAAGTTCACGAGGCATACTCAACAAACCCAGTGCAACTTCTTCAGTAACTTCGTCCAACATCATGCCTTTAGGCAATGACATCCGCTTAGGTTTTTCGCTGTCACCAAGCTGTACATAAGGACCATAAGGGCCTTGGCGCAGTAGCATTTTTTCACCATCTGGGTGGATGCCGAGTTCTTTGCCGTCTGTTGCACCCTCTTCAAGTACACGTACCAGCATTTCTCTGTCTATATCAGCAGGAGCAATGTCAAAGGGGAGACTGCCACGTTCTATATCAGGCTCGCCATCTTCGTTAAGACCTTCATTGATGCGTTCAGCGTATGGACCATAACGACCTACACGCACCGTAATATCTCCCCATTTAGGG
This sequence comes from uncultured Deinococcales bacterium, assembly GCA_938038395.1. GTDB lineage: Bacteria > Deinococcota > Deinococci > Deinococcales > Trueperaceae > CALGZD01. The sequence goes on from CALHRJ010000365.1 coordinate 1,546, forward strand.
TCAATAATCGTAGACATTTCCCTTGGATCGAGTTCTTCTGCCGCATTATTGATGAGATTGGTAATGCCAGTCTCACCTCTATAAAATTGAGCTAAGTAGGGTCTACCTTCAGCATCACCTGTAGCAATATCATCTAAAATATTTTCCATAGAAGCAGTAAAGCCAACGTCAACAAGCTGATTAAACTGTCTTTCCATCACATTGTTCGTGGCAAATGCTGTAAAAGTCGGAACAAGTGCAGAGCCAGCTTTGCGAACATAACCACGCTTTATGATTGTGTCGATAATACTCGCATAGGTACTTGGTCGGCCGATGCCTTCTTGCTCGAGCATCTTAACCAGCGACGCTTCTGTAAAGCGTGCAGGTGGTTTTGTTTCGTGACCAAGCGCATCAAGGTTATGGCAATCTAAAACTTGACCTTCTGTTAAGTCTGGAAGTGGTTGTTCTTGATCATCAAGCGCACTGTCAGGGTCATCGCTACCTTCTACGTATGCTCTAAAGAAGCCAGGGAAATCAATCGTTTTACCTGATGCTCTAAAAGTTGCAACATCAGTTTTACCAGCTTCGATTGTTGCTGTTACAAAAGTCAAACGAGCCTCAGCCATTTGTGTAGCTACAGTGCGTTTCCAAATCAGGTCATAAAGTTTTGCTTCTACGCCGTTTAGCCCAAGCTCCTGATGTGTTTTCATCTCAGTACCTGCTGGACGAATGGCTTCGTGTGCTTCTTGAGCGTTTTTAGATTTACCTTTGAACTGTCTAGGTTCCGCGCTTAAGTATTCGTTGCCATAGCGGTTTTCAACAGCTTTACGACTTGCATCAATCGCTTCAGTAGATAAGTTTGTTGAGTCGGTACGCATGTAGGTAATGAAGCCATTTTCGTACAAACTTTGTGCAGTTCGCATGGTGTCTTTGGCTGCCATGCCAAGCTTACGGCTAGATTCTTGCTGAAGTGTTGAGGTTGTAAAAGGTGCTGAAGGTGAACGCTTAGCTTGTCTACGTTCTATTTTTTTAACTTCCCAAGACTCTGCCAAAAGTTTACTGCTCAGTGACCTAGCTTGCTCTTCTGGCAACATGAGCACATCTTTACCAGCGACTAAGTTTGCTTTTAACAAGCCAGTGTCTGGGTCAAAGTCTTTACCTGTAGCTAAGCGGATGTCATTAAGCCGAGTCATGGTAGCGTCAAACTGTTTTGGATCGGATGCTTTGCTAAGGGTAGATTTTAAATCCCAATAGCTCGCAGAAACAAAGGCTAAACGCTCACGCTCACGTAAAACAAGTACACGAACAGCCACACTTTGTACACGGCCAGCAGATAGTTTTGGTGCTACTTTCTTCCAAAGAAGTGGTGAGATGCTATAACCTACTAGCCTATCAAGCATACGGCGTGTTTCTTGTGCGTCTACCAAATCTTGGTCAATGTCGCGAGTTTTGTTAAGTGCCTCGTTTATTGCCATCTCAGTAATCTCGTGAAAGACCATGCGCTTAACAGGCACATTAGGTTGTAAAACCTCTAATAAGTGCCAGCCAATTGATTCACCTTCGCGATCTTCATCTGTCGCGATGTAAAGACTATCAGCATCTTTTAACGCTGCTTTAAGTTGGCTAACAACTTTTTTCTTGTTCGGAGGAATAATATAAAGTGGCTCAAAGTTCTGATCAACATTGATCCCAATGCGAGACCAAGCTTGGTCTTTCAGCTCTTTTGGGATTTGCTCAGCCTTAGCAGGTAGGTCTCTAACATGACCCATGCTTGCCTCAACTTGATAGTTATTGGGCAAATATTTTCTAATTGTTTTTGCTTTTGTGGGAGATTCTACGATTACCAAATGTTTCACGTTTGAGGTCAATTCCTTAATTTTTCTAGCTATTTTTAAAAAGTCGTAATTAGCTTTATAGTTACAGTTTGAAAATTGAGTATCAATCTATTTATATAGTAACTTCGAGTGTTACCATATAGACTGTACGGGTCACCTGTCAAGTCAATTGTTAATATTGTATTATTTTTTAGAATGAGGGTGTGGTGGAAGTAGATACTGGATGAAGGTAAAATCTACACTAATTTTGTAACTATTAAACTTGCTCTTAGCCCATAACATGTTAGCTATCAACGCAGTAAAATTAGTTTTAGACTTAAGCTTAGTTAGTTAAAGTACCTTGATTCAGAAAAGAAGAGACCCCTAACAATGAGGGCCTCTTGTAGGGAAATACATACTATCAATTAGAGATAGCTGTTTTTACTTTTGCTGACCTCTATGCATGATAGTTTAGTATCTGACTTGTTAATTCAACGATAGAGCTGTGTTAGGGCTAAACCTTTATTTTGGGTAGTAAAGATAAGTTTAATTGTTTTTTCGTTAGATATTTCCACATATAGGCGTTTATGATGCTTCGTAGAATTCATGAAAAAGGCTATCTTTACAAAAACTAGATTGAAAACAGTTAATTATAGGATGTTTTAAAGCTAAAAAACTTTAAAAAACTAAGTATTCACTAAATATTTAACAAAGGATACAAAGGGTGTTGAGTATGTCCAATGAAATCAAAGAAAAAAATGAGGTTCACAGAAAAGTTCGTTCACAATATGCTCCTGTTGCACAAGCCTATGTAACAAGTAAAACCCATGCGCAAGGCTCAGATTTACAACTGATGTTGGATTTAGCAGGTAATGTTCAGGGAAAATCTGTTTTAGATATTGCTACTGGTGGTGGACACACTGCTCTAGCATTTGCTAAGCAGGGAGCAGTAGTCACAGTTAGTGATTTGACAACTGAGATGCTTGAGGTAGCGGAGGCTTTTATTAAAGCACAAGGGTATGAATTGGACTATGTTCAAGCTGCTGCTGAGGAATTGGATTTTGCTGATGCGAGTTTTGACTTACTTACTTGCCGAATTGCGGCACATCACTTTGCAAGTCCTGAAACTTTTTTAAGTCGCTGTCATGCCTTGCTTAAAGAAGATGGAATACTTCTTTTGAATGATAATATTACAGCTGAGCCACCCGTTTTAGCAGAATTTATTAATCGTATTGAAAAGTTGCGTGATCCCAGTCATATTGAAGCTTATAGCGTAAAACGGTGGATAGAAATGCTAAGCAATGCTGGATTTGAGTTATTGGATTTTCGTCGGTGGCAAAAAGAATTCGACTTTTGGTCGTGGTTTGAGCGTATGAAACAGCCTACAGAAGTTGGAAAACAAATCGAGGCTGATTTTAGGAACTTGGATGATTGGCAACAGGCCTATTTTCAGTTGCAATTTGAAGGTGAAAAGCTTGAAAAGATGAGTTACGAAGGTGGGCTTTTTGTAGTTCGCAAAATTAGAACAGTCTAGATTTTTGTGGATTTTTGGCATGACAAAAAATAGATGTTGTGTGTTAACGTAGAACTCAGATGCGTGAACTTAACTTAATTAGACACGGCCTAACACCTTGGAATGAAAGTGGTCAATTTCAAGGTCAAACTGATATAGAACTATCAGAACAAGGCATTAAACAAGCAGAAACTATCCAAGAGCGTTTTGTTAAACATAATTTTGATTTTGTCTATGCTAGCCCTTTAAAACGAGCCAAACAAACTGCTGAAATTGCCTTACCGAATAGAGACATCATTTTTGACGATCGCTTGAAAGAGGTAAATTTTGGTATTTTTGAAGGATATGATTTAGCTGCAAACCAGCAGCGTCCTGAATGGGATGTGTGGTATGCAGATACCTTTAAACGTAGAGCGCCAGAGGGTGAGTCCTATGAAGATTTAAGGTTACGTGCTGTTGATTGGTTAGAAGATCTGCCAGAAGGGCGTATAGCAGCTTTTTGCCATTCAGGAACGATTCAAATGTTAATCAGCCATATTGCAGGGGTTGAATATCCTCGTTGGCGCAAACGATTTTACTTAAGACACGGAAGCATTAGTCGTGTGCTTTATAAAGATGGTCATGTGATGATTGAGCGCTTGAATGATTGCAGACATATGAGTGCAATGAAGCTTGATCCTTTTGATGAGTGAGTTATAGCCTACGTTGATTACTGTTGAGCTAATAAGCTAGGTGGGGTTGCGCGCTAATATTAAGGCAGTATCGGTGACAATTAGGGTCGTAAAATCGCCCACCCGCTGGCGGTGGCGGGTAACCGCTCGACGCGCAACCAAAGTTATTTTTTGCATGAAGATTTGATTTGTAGAATCACTAGGTTAATTTTTCACAGCGTGTTAAAATTCTCACGTGTCCGAAAGTGTTGTACTAAACGAATTAAGCCCTTCTGAAATTGAAGGACAAGCTGAACAAGCGGTTGTTGTTTTGGCAGATGCTAAGGCTAATGATGAGGCTGTTCAAGTACCATTATTTGAAGGCTTTATGGTTGAGTCCGAAAGCTTTTCAGGGACACTTTCTGAGCTTGCTTATGCACTACGAAGTGAGAAGATTCGCCCTCAAGATATTGATGTACTAAACTTAGTTCGTGAATATTTGAAGTACTATCACGAGATAGTGCACGATAGCCCAAGTAAAGATTTAAACTTAGCGACAGAGACTTTGCCACAGCTTGCGAGAGTTATTGAGCTTAAACTTAGACTGCTACTTCCTAAGCCACCAAAAGATAGTGCCGAAGAAGAAGAAATGCTGGTTAAGGAAACAGTTGAAGCAATCGAAATTCTTGAAGAACTTGATGAAGCGATTCACTTTTTAAGAACAAGACGTGATGAGCGTAGAATTTTGATGCAAGCACAAGCTCCAAAACCAAAACTGCCTCGTCAAGAACGCAAAATTAAAGCTACACCAAGTCGTTTGAGTGAACTGGCTAGTCGCTATAACATGACTAACTATTTTGAGCTTGCCAAGGAGCGTCTTACGCTTCCTGCTGCGATTATTCGTTTGTTGGCAAGTCTGAAAGAAATTCGTGCTGGTTTTTTTCGTGAGATTGCGCCTCAAGACTGGGAGACGATGGTTGTTTATTTTTCGGGGATGCTCGAGCTAGTCAAACAAGACAAGCTTATCGTCACGCAAGATGAACCCTACAGCCCAATTCAAATACAACTAAATGACCCCAAAGAAAAACCTAAATCTGAACTAAATTAGAAAAAGCCCATCTCAATGATGGGCTTTTTTAGTATTCTATTGAAGTTTAATTCAATACTTCTTGAACATGCTTAGTCTCAAAACTAAATCCCTGTGCAGCAGGCTCAACCTTAACCACATCACCATCTTGAATCTCACCAGAAATAATCTTCTTAGACAGCGGTGTTTCAATATGCTGAATAATCGCACGCTTTAAAGGCCTCGCACCAAAGGCAGGATCGTAACCAATTTGTGCCAGATGCTCCATAGCGGTAGAAGAGAGGTTTAGCGAAATGCCACGGTCTTCAAGTCTTTCACGCAGTGCATTGAGTTGGATTTCTGCAATGCCTTGCATTTCTTCAACAGTGAGTGCGTGGAATACTATAGTGTCATCAATACGATTTAAGAACTCAGGACGGAAGTGCTGTTGCAATTCTTCAAAGACTGTTTGCTTGATTGATGCATAATCAGAACCATTACGACTTGCTTCAAGGATTTGAGGCGAGCCGATGTTAGACGTCATAATAACAACTGTATTTCTGAAATCTACTGTTCTGCCTTGTGAATCTGTTAAGCGACCATCATCTAGTAACTGAAGTAGAGTATTAAAGACATCTGGATGAGCTTTCTCAATTTCATCAAAAAGGATAACGCTGTAGGGTTTGCGCCTAACAGCTTCGGTGAGTTGACCGCCTTCTTCATAGCCTATGTAGCCTGGAGGCGCACCGATTAGTTTGGCTACAGTGTGCTTTTCCATGTACTCAGACATATCAAGCCTGACCATATTATCGGCACTATCAAAAAGATCAGTTGCGAGTGCCTTGGCAGTTTCAGTTTTACCAACACCAGTCGGTCCAAGGAATATGAATGAACCAATAGGGCGTTTGGGGTCTGAAAGCCCAGCACGGCTACGTCGAATAGCATCTGAGACTGCGACAATGGCTTCCTCTTGACCAATGACGTGTTTGTGTAATTCCTGCTCGAGCCTCAGTAACTTCTCCCGCTCACCTTCAAGCAGTTTAGCCAATGGAATGTTTGTCCAACGGCTCACAACCTCTGCAATTTCATTTTCATTTACTTCTAAACGAACATAGGTTGCATTTTCTAGCTTGAGGCTTTGCTCACGAATTTGATCTTCAAGTTTTGGCAGGACACCATACTTCAGTTCTGCTGCTTTGTTCAAGTCGTAATCACGCTCAGCAACTTCGATTTGGGTACGAACTTTATCAAGCTCTTCTTGGGCAGTTCTTAGGTTTTCTAAGATTTGTCGCTCTGCTTGCCATTCTGATTGGGTATTAGAGATGCTATCTTCGATGCTCTTAAGTTCTTCTTCTATGCGAAGCAGCCTATTTGCAGAGTCAGAATCATCTTCTTGTTTAAGGGCTTGTTGTTCGATTTCAAGTTGTAGTTTGCGTCTGCGAAGGTCATCGATTTCTTCTGGTAGTGAATCTAGTTGCACGCGAATACGACTTGCTGATTCATCTATTAGGTCAATTGCTTTATCAGGTAATTGCCTATCAGAAATATATCTATGACTTAACACTGCTGCGCTGATGATGGCAGGGTCGCTAATACGCACGCCATGATGGACTTCGTACTTTTCTTTGATGCCACGTAGGATTGAGATTGTTTCTTCTACAGAAGGTTCATCCACTACGATTGGTTGGAAGCGGCGCTCGAGCGCTGGGTCTTTCTCAATTTCACGGTACTCTGAGAGTGTAGTTGCACCAACCATACGCATTTCACCTCTTGCGAGAGGTGGTTTAAGCATATTGCCAGCATCAACTGAGCCTTCAGATTTACCTGCACCTACAATCGTATGTAACTCATCTATAAATAGAATGATGTCACCTTTAGATTGAATGGTTTCTGTGATGACGCCTTTTAAGCGTTCTTCAAATTCACCACGGTATTTAGCACCTGCTAGCAAAGAACCCATGTCTAACTGCATCACTCGTTTGCCTTGTAAGCCTTCTGGCACATCTTTATTGACAATCCGCTGTGCAAGACCTTCGGCAATTGCAGTTTTACCCACACCAGGTTCACCTATCAGAACAGGGTTGTTTTTTGTTCTACGTAATAGGATTTGGATAGTACGACGAATTTCTTCATCCCGACCAATAACGGGGTCTAGTTTGCCATCTCGGGCTTGCTGGGTAAGGTCTATGCCAAACTTCTCTAATGCCTCAAAGCTACTTTCGGCTGATTTACTATCCACTGTTCTGCCTCCCCGAATGTCCAATGCAGCAAGTTTTAACTTGTCTGCAGTTGGTAGATGCTCAGTTCCCTGCCCTCCAGCTTTTGCTATGGCAATGAGTAAGGTATCTGCACTGATAAAACTATCGCCAAAGTCTTTGGCAATTTCTTCTGCTTCGTTAAAACTGCGACTGAGTTCTGCTGACATGTACTGTTCTTCTGCACCACTTACTTTTGGAAGGGTGTTTAGGACGCTATCTAAGGCTGCGTATACCTGTTTGGGGTCGCTCCCTGTGCGCTCGAGCGTTCGAGCAGCGGGTGACTGATTATCCGCTAATAAAGCTGCAAGCACATGAGCCGGCACGATTGTCTGGTGTTGACGGGTTCGTGCAATTTGCTGAGCACTTGAAATAGCTTCTATTGTTGATTCTGTAAAACGATCAATATTCATACCTTGAATTATAAAATCTGAGTGTGTTTATGTCAAGTTTATTTATAGTAGGATACAATCCACAAGATACATCTTTGATTTTTCTTTAAAATGCTAGCAATTTAATTGCAAGATGTTGCTAGTGTTTCAAGCATTAAAGTTTGTTCTCATTTCTTAATAAATCACTGAAGCTTTAACTGTTAATCGAAAGTAACTTTGAAATAATATCTCTAATAATTTCGACACCATATCTGGTTGTGATAAGCATATGTATCGTCTTAATTTACTTTTCAGAATGTAATGCCTCACGAAGCGCTACGATAACGTTGTTGTTTCCCTAACGGTATTTGGGTCTTTTAAGTGTCCGCTGTTATTAGGTCGTAAACAAGTTTTTAAGGTACGTACTAAAGTTTAGGCTTTGGAATTATATTTAGATATAAAGTACCTCGAAGATATTTTTGGAGAATTTTTGGGAGGTAGGCTTTCATGTTTAAGAAAGTAACACTATTTTTATTGGCAGCAGGTGTAGTTTTTTCATTAGCAAATGCTCATCACGAAACTAGTTATCACACTTGTGGTGACGAGTATATTTATAACGGTTATGACGCTGAAGGTTATGACTGTGAAGGTTACGACAGACCAGGTTATGACAGAGAAGGTTACGACAGAGAAGGTTATGACAGAGAAGGTTATGATCGTGATGGCTATAACCGTCCAGGCTACAACAGAAATGGCCTTGACCGTTTAGGCAACGATCACCATGGTTTTGATTCATATGGCCATGACGATTATGGTAACCACTATGATCCGAATGGTGATTACAGCCACCATGAAGAAGGCGTAAGCCACGGTAATGATTACTATGATGATCATGATGATCACGCAGCTACAAGTCGTAATACTCGTTCAAACAATCGTTCAAGCAATAACTCAAGTAGTCGCTCAAACAGCCGTGTTTCAGCACGCAATGCCGAAATTCTTGCTTACGCAATGGTAAATGATGATGTTAACAGCGTGGATCTTCTAAACGAACTAGTTAGCGCACGTTCACTAAGAAACCTTGGTTGTTCTGATCTACGTATCTTACGAAACGAAGTATTTGCACGTTATGGCTGGAGATTTGGTAACAACACCGAACTAAGTAACTATTTTGATCACCAGAACTGGTATCAAGTGGCGTACCCACGTCAATCAAGAACACGTAACAACAACAATGTTCAAAAAGATGTTGTAGAGAACCCAATTGCTATGGAAAATATCAAAATTATCCAAGGCGCAGAACGTAATTGTTATTAAGCTTTAAAGAAAACAATTAGACTAAACTGACTGTTTAAAAACAGTTGGCTTAAATCGGAAGTCCCATTTCAATTGAGATGGGACTTTTTTTGTTTTCTTGATTTTAGTTTTGGAAATTTTATCGAATTGGTTGAAGAGGATTTTAGTTGGTGGAGCTATCAGACATTGTCGTTTTGGTAGGTATCACCATAGCATTATCAACTAGATTAAATCTTGAGATGTAGCTCTTTACACTTTATATGTGACAACTTACTAGCATCGCTTATGAAAAATATTTTGCTAGCAATATTTTTTTTGACGATTGTGCTGGTATAGCTCTATAAGTGCTTCACTTTTGTGTATGGATTTACGTATACCAACCATATAACCTGACCTGTATCATTGATTGTAAGCCCTTTTAAAGGACTTACAAGGTGATTGGTCACATTGGATTAGTAGTGATAGTAAAAACTCTGGACTTTCAGTCCAGC
>CALHRJ010000366.1 GCA_938038395.1 uncultured Deinococcales bacterium
TGAAAAAGTCTGGGAGATAAACTACCAGAACTTGCAGTAGACTAACAACGTGAGCCAACAACCCTCAAATACTCAATCAGACAAATGGTCTTATATCAAAATAAGACTAGAACTTAGAAAAGACTACATCAAAGAACCCTATGACGCTGCTGTGCGACTATTCAACGGCCCACTAGAAGGGCAGCCAGATTGGGTAATTGATTTATACGGGCGTAGCATTGTTTTGCATCACTACAATAAAGATGCCTCAGCCACTGAAGATGACCTGGCTAACCTCCAACCCTTACTGAAAGACCTATATCCATTTGTAACCTGCATTATCCTAAAAGAACGTCGTGCTCAAGATGCCCGCTTACGCCAAGGCAGAATGGTCTTTGGTCAACAATCAGATTCTTGGATTAAAGAAGATGGCACGCGCTACGCTGTTGATTTACTCATGAATCAAGATGCAAGCTTCTACATCGACACTCGCAATCTGCGAACTTGGCTAAAGGAAAATAGCGAGTATAAAACTGTTCTAAATACTTTTGCCTATACAGGTAGCTTAGGCATAGCTGCGCATGCAGGTGGGGCAGAAGAAGTTGTGCAAACAGACTTAAACAAACGCTTTTTAAATATTGCTAAAACCTCTTGTACCCTAAACGGTTTCCCAATTAATAAAAAAGACTTCAGAATCGGTGACTTCTGGTTTCAAACTAAAAACCTTAATAGAGGCAAAGCACTATTTGACACCGTAATTGTAGATCCACCCTTTTTTGCAAGTACCGACAAAGGCCGTTTGGATTTACAACAAGATACAAAAAGGTTAATCAATAAACTCAGACCCTTAGTACGTGATGGTGGTCACATCGTCAGCATAAACAATGCGCTTTTTTTAAGTGGTCAAGAGTATTTAAATGAACTAGAAAAGCTTGGTGAGGGTGGCTATGTTGAGATTCAAGAATTGATAGATATTCCAGATGATTGCAGAGGCTTTACTGAGTACGATATCAACCTCTCAATCGCAAATCCAGCCCCCTTTAATCACTCAACAAAAATCGCCATTCTAAAAATAAATAATCCCAAACAACTACAAAACTAACAATCTCTCTCCTTCAAATACCAAGCCCTTCCTGTGAAAAGGAGGGCTGGGGAGGATTCTGCCTTGAACAAAAGCGATTGCTCCTTATTTCATATCAAAAAGTCGCGGTAGATTGGCTTCTACCTAGTACCCTTCCACCCAATCAATCTCCTCAGCAAATTCCCTCCACTGTGGAGCATTACCCTCAAACACATGCTTGAGCAACGCTAAACTCTGCTCGGTCGTAATCTGCATAGACCTATGCGTCCGAATCGGTCCCTTTTGCATACCAAGCAAGTAGCCCCAAGGCGAAAGTAACGCAGCATCCGAAAACTCATGGTGTTTAGAATCTACAATGACCTTTTCCCTAACAACATAGCCACTTGCTTGGGTAACGTCTGCCATTCGAGCAAAAGCAGCATGATTAGGGGTTTCAAAAAAGACTAGACGAGGGTCACTAAATAAACTTAAGAGTGGTGCGTCAATACCTTTGTCAAAAGTCTCATCCGAACTAGGCAACAACCATGGATCTAAAGCTACAACGCCCGCACAACGTTCATCATTTCGACAAAATTCGAAGCTCACACCACCACCTGTTGAATGACCAGAAGCTACAACTTTAGAGCTGTCTAGATTAAGCTGGGGAACTTTACTTTCCAAATTATCGAGTACAAAAATCAAGTCATCCATCCAGCGTTGACCAAGTTCCCGAATAACCGCATCAAACTCAGCACCTTCTAAACCTTCTGCAAATTCAGAGGGAGTATAGTCCACAGTACTACCATCATCATAAACAGTAAGTAAGGCACCGCCCACATGGTCAGCAGCCACAAAGGCATAACCCTGACTAGCAAGTTCTTCAGCCAAGTAGCTACTCTGCGCTTTAAAGCCATACTGTCCATGAACAAATAAAACTATAGGTGTATTACCTTCGATAATCTTAGCTTCTAGGTAGCTATTTGCTTTCATGCGCGTTACATGGCGAACAGCCCACTCAGGTAGACCACTACCAAAGGCTAAGGCTGGAATCATTTCTGTCATGTGGTTTAGCCAACCAGCTTCTTTTAAGCCTGTTACATCATCTGTTGGGTACCAGACTCTAACAGGTAGCTTGCGATTTCTAGATTCATCCAAAATCTCAAAATGGCTTGTGCCAATTGCGTAGGGTCCAGTTGGTATAGGTAGTTTTGGTACAGGCAGTACAATTGGTAGTGCTATAAAAACCAAAAGTAAAGGTAAACAAATAAAAAATGCCCTTAGTTGACGTTTGTGTTGTTTGAGTTGAGAAACATCAATCAATAGAAGTAAAGCAGCTAATACATACAGGGGTATCATTTGCCAACGCCACCCTTCAATGAATAGGTGACATACCGTAGCAATTAAAGCAATGACACTTAAGCCAAGTCTTAAACTAGCTAAGGGAATTAAAAATGCTAATGTCCGTAAAGATAAAATTGAAATGAGAGCTACTTCAAAAAAACGCATACAACAACAATACAACACAGATTTGAAAGCTATTGTTCAGAGCAATACTATCCAAACCTTTTCCAAATTTAATTCATAACTCGACTAGGCTGCTTCTCCAAAATAGCCCTACCCAACGCCAGCGCCGCAGTCTTATCCAAGTACATATTTCCATTGCCACACTTCGGCGACAATACACATCGTGGGCAACCTGTCGTACATGGACAGTCTTGTAAAAGAGAAACAGCAGCTGAAAGCCAGTCATAAAATAAAGTAGCGCCAGCATAGCTATAGCCAACCCCACCAGGGTACCCATCATAGATAAATATTATCGGTGAATCCGAAGATGGGTGCAGTGTGTGCGACAAGCCACCAACATCTGCTCGTTCACACATAACAAAGACAGGTAATAACCCAATCAGAGTATGTTCCAAAGCATGCATAGCAGACGGTAGATCAGGTGGTGCCACTGAGTCTGCAAAAGGTGTGATGTCAAACCAGAGTGCTTGGGTATTGTAAGCAACTTGAGGTAAGTCAAGTACACGCTCTTCTAAAACTGCTTCTGAAAAGTACTTTTTCTTAACATAACTATGTATATCTACACTTACACGAACTCTACCTATGTTTATGCCAGCAATGTTCGTTAAGTGTTCTAAAATATCGACATCTATTTCTCGCCTAGCTTGGGTATAGTAATCTGCTATGTGTGGGAGGAGAATAGCTTCGCCTTTTTCTAAATCCAAATTGCGAACTAGATAGTTTTCGCCTTTTTGTAAATAGACTGCACCAGGATGTAGCTCCCGTATCGCAGCAGAAAAATCGCTTTCACCAAGGCGTTTGCCAGAGGAATCTCGTAAGATTATTTTCTTACCACCTAAGCCTCGCACACTTACACGCCTGTGTGGATAGCCACCTTGATATCCCCATCTACTAGATTGTTTAGAACCAGTTCGTTTGTAGAGCTTTGGATCTTGGTCGAGGTTGTAATCACCAACGATAGCTTCTGACTCGGTTACAGGAAGTTCCCTTGCTGCACAGTGCAGGTGTAATGGATGTATCTCACTATTAAATCCATCTGCAACAGCTTTTTCAGCTCTACCATCTGCAATCAGATCAGGATGGTGCAAATAGTATTCATCTAGTGGGTCACTACTAGGAATCATGAGGGTAAGCGCTCGCATACCACTGCGTCCAGCTCTACCAGCACGTTGCCAAAACGAGGTCATGCTCCCTGGGTAACCCAACATAACCACAGCGTCCACACCACCGACATCAACGCCAAGTTCTAGAGCACTGGTCGCAGCCAATATGCGTATGTCACCAGCTTTAAAAGCTTCTTCTAACTGTCGTCTATCTTTAGCAGTATAGCCAGCACGATAACTCTGGATTAAATCAACTTCGTTGTCTCGCATGTTCATATTCGCATAGCGTTTAAGCAATTCAGCAGACTTTCTAGAGTTAGTAAAAAAGATGCTCTTAAGACCTAACCTGCAAAATAATACTGCTAAGTCTGCAGCTTCTGTATTGACACTGCGCCTATAAGGTTCTTCACCTTCTTTTGCCAAATTAGGAGGTTGCCAAAATAGTAATTCTCGTTCACTCTTTATGCCAAAATCTTGGGTAATAGATACAAAATCGTAGCTGGTTAAGTTCTTAGCATGTTCCGCAGGGTTCGCAATCGTTGCACTCGCAGCTATGATTTGTGGCTTTGCTCCATAGTGCTCTGCTAAACGCAATAAGCGCTTTAGGATATTCGCAACATGTGTACCCATAACTCCTCGGTAGCTATGAAGCTCATCAATCACGACATAACGCAAGCGTCCCAAGTACTTCGCCCACTGTTTATGGTGCGGCAAAATTCCGTAGTGCAACATGTCAGGATTGGTCAAGATACACCCAGCTTTTTCTCGTAAAGCAGGACGCTTGGTCGCAGGTGTATCACCATCGTAAGTAGAAACAAACTTTTCTAAACCAAATATTTTTGCTTGTTCTTTTAATTTTGAAAGTTGGTCATGAGCCAACGCTTTCGTTGGGAACAGATAAATAGCAGTTTCACCGTCATCTAGTGCTTTAAGCGTAGCTGTTTGGTAACTAAGTGACTTACCTGATGCTGTTGGCGTAGCTATGACAATGTTATGTCCGTCGTTAAGTAAATTTAAAGCTTCTGCTTGGTGTTTATACGGATGTAGGTTTAACTTCTCTAAATATATTGCGAAATCTCCCTGTACAATCCCATAATCTGCTTTATCGCGCCCAGCATAGAATCCTTGATACTGTATCTGATCTTTATACTGTTCTAAAGAACTTAGCCAAGCATGGTAAGAGCTATAACCTTCTAATACTTTTGGCATAGCTGTATTCACTGTATGTACCTCTCGCTGTTTGCTTGAAGCATTTACCTTTTTTGCTTTAGCTGTTTTTTTGACAGTATCTGTTTTGGAAGCCATAAGGATAGTTTCTAAATATCATAGTACCTTAAATATTATTTATTCATTGGTATTTGAACAGTAATGTGTTCGTCTCAGTATAGATTGAAAAGTGTTTTACAATATTTAGCACGTTTTCGATTATAAATCGAAAACTGCATAGGTGTGTTCTATGGATAATCAATACTATTTGCTTTAGTTGATAATATCCTCCAACCTTGAATGGGACGTACCCAAAAGCACTAAAAAAGGCGGCCCAAAGACCGCCTTGAATTTGTAGGGTAGGTTATTACCAGTATCACTAATTTTGCTAAATCTGTCTTACTAGCCTTAACTATGTAGCGGGGCTTGTGCTAGATGAGTTATGTACCCTTCCAACACCGCTACTAGACTTACTTAACAGACTCTTTTAAAGCTTTACCTGCTTTGAAAGCAGGGTACTTACTTGCAGGTATTGTAATCTTTTCAGTTGTGCCTGGGCGTACACCTTGGCGCTCCTGACGTTGACGTACCTCAAATGTACCAAAACCCGTTAACTGAATCTTGCTACCTTTGGATAAACTCTTCGTGATAGATTCGATTGCACCATCTACAACAGTCTTAACGTCTTTCTTCTTAAGACCTGTGCTCTCGGTAATCATATCGACCAATTCTGCTTTAGAGATTGTCTCTGCCATGAAATTAACTCCTTCTCCGTTGGTTATTTTTAGGACAGCGATTAAGATGTATTACAACTTTGTTTTAGACCCAATCTGTTTTGCGTCTGCAAAACGTTAAATATATAGTTAACAAATTTGAAAAAGACATTACATAGTTGAAAAGTTACTAGAATCTTCAAGTTAACGGAAACCCACATACTCTAAAATCTGTATACAAGCTACACTCTAACGTTTAAAGTTACTTAGCAATTATCTCTTAATCTTCAGAAGTTTATCATGTATAAAGCTCGATAAACAAGTCATGAAGGGGTTTTCTAGGCTTTTTATGGATAAATAATGCTTAAATATGAAGCTGAACTCATTTTGTAATACTAAATTATATTCTGA
>CALHRJ010000367.1 GCA_938038395.1 uncultured Deinococcales bacterium
CTTATACCGTGTCCGAAAATATATGTAATAAACAAATGAGCTCGAGCTATCATTTGCTCAACCATATTCCGTAAGCTACTTAGACATCTCCTAAAAATGGACATCAGACTTAACTACGGATATAAACGGAATTGGTATTAACAAGTAAATCCAATATAGGTTGTGCTGTATAAACTCAGAATGCCAAGCATCTGACGTTTAAGCTATTAGAAAAATATCAATTTATTTATGTTACAGAGTCGTAAGGGTTGTTAGTTTCAATTAGTCTGAATGGTTAAACATAATTTTGCTTTAGTACTTTGGTACTGCTTTTTTGATTAAGGTTATCTACTTCAAAAGCTCTTGGGGTGCTTCTTTAACCTTGCGCTTCAACTCACGTACCTTACGCTTATAAAACCTACGACGGTAGCTTCTAGCGCCAGCTTTCCACTCTGCAGTTCGTACAAAAGAACTAATTACAATTCCAGCGATAAAAAATGGATGTAAAATAGCCCAACGGAAGGTATTGTAACCATTTGTTCCCCACAAGTCTCGGCGCTCGAGCTGCCCTGTACTTATGTACATACCAAGCATTTCAACAACAACTTTTATGCTCCAAAGACCTAGTACCCACGGCGCTAAGCTTGGGGAAAAAGGTGTAAGTAAAATAGCCAGTGAAAGAAAAATACTATTAAAACCAGTAAATAAGATGCCTAACCAAAATGCAGGATGATAGTGCATGATGTGCTGATAACGACTTACCCAGCGCTGACGCTGCTTCATAAATGCATAGACACTTGGCATCGTTTTTGTACTCACGCGGCTATCTTTAGAGCTTGCAAAGACTAGGCGTTGATCTTCTAGCTTAGCCATACGTTGTGTTAGTAAATCTTCGTCACCACTAGGTGCGCGACCAGCCGTACCAAAACCACCGATTGCCTCAAAGGCAGTTCGGCGATACGCTTGATTATTTGCACTACTTGCAAATTTCCAACCAAAGAACGTCAGCGCTCTTGAAACGGTCATGAGGCTGAACCAGTCAATAGTCTCAAAAAGTTGTACGAAGTTATTTTCTTCGTAGCTTGTTTCAACATAACCAACAACCATAGCAACATCATCTTCAAAATGAGAGACGATATCTCGAACCCAAAATTTTGAGTATTTACAATCTGAATCACTCGTAATAATGATTTCGCCATCGCTAGCTTGAATACCTGTATTTACGGCATTTACCTTTGGTGCCATGCGTTTACTGGCTTCTTGTACATTGATAAGTTGAAAACGGCTATCTTTATCACAAAAAGACTGAATGATAGCTTCAGTGGTATCTTCAGAACGATCATTGACGATATAAAACTTTAGGTCACCTTCGTATTCTTGGGTTGATAACGACGCAAGCGTTGGCCCAATATCTTTTTCTTCGTTATGTGCAGGTATAACTACACTTACTGAAGGTGTTTTATCACTATGAGGACGTTTAAATTTACCACGTAGTAATCCATAAACAACGAGTAACATAAGAGCAATGTAGGGTATGACCAATAAATATAGAGGAACCAAAAACCAAGCCATGTGTTAACTCCTTATCGTCCGTTTTACAGCTATGTTTGAATATTCAGAGTTTACAGATTCTGAGAGTATAGAAACAGTGTTATTGAACTGGACTAATTTTTTGTAGCAAATCATTGAACCGAGTCTAACATATTGTTTTATCTGTGTTTTAGGTTCTAGACCCTTTTTTCGAACTTGATCCTTTTATTGGTCCTTTTAAAAGATAGACCCTCGGATAGTGTCCACCATGGTAAACCTGTAGTTTTTGTTCATAGTTCCACGATGATGTATTTAGAAAACTTTCAAAGCGCCGCATATCGTGAGTTATGACTAAGATGCGTCCTTGAGGGCTTAAAATGCGTTGCATTTCTTGAAAAAACGCTGGGTAAAGGTCACTATTTTCTTCAACCGTACTTACTGCATCACCCCAAGGCATGTTCACCAGTACAAGATCAATAGATTGAGCATCAAAGGCTGTTCTGGTGGCATCTTCTTTAGAGATTAGGATATTTGTGTTTTTAAATGTCATAGCTGCAACGTTTGTTTCGGTACAAGTCACAGAGGTTTGACTGATATCGGTAGCTACGATTGGGTGTTCTAGACCCACAGCTCGAGCTGCCTCGATTGCCAACGTACCCGATCCGCACATAGGGCAGTAAATACGATCAGTTTGTCTAATATTTGCAATTGAAACGACAGCCGCTGCTACGGTTGCGTTAAGCCCCCCAGCTTGATTACACAATCGCCAAGCTCGAGCCGACGATGGTCGATTCGTAACACGTGCTAGCACTTCCCAGCCTTCTGCATTTTCAATAGGGCGAAAACGCAACAAAAAATCACCTTCGTCGTGGTGTCTTAAAAATAGCGCCTTTGATATATCGTCTCTAAGTCTATTAAAGACTACCGAGTCTTTGCCAGCAGCACTAAAGCGAAAACTCTCAAAAGTATCTAGCTGTTTCATATCTTTTAAAAAAGCCAGCAAACTGCTCCAATGTTCATGACCAAGTAATGCCTTTGGTCGAGGTACAGTAAAACGTTTAACAGCGTAAATACTAAGGATTGAGCCTACTTTTTTGAGCCTTGACAGTTTGCCAAAATAACTGAAGGTCATCGTCGTATCGGTCTCTGTAATGTTGCGTGCATCTTTAAAAACACCAGCCGCTTTCAAATCAGATTTGACGACATCTTTAAGACCTAAAAGAAATTCTATCTCTAAGAGTTGACTTGCCTCGGCAGGGGCAGGATTTGTATGACTAGCTGTTTTGTTATGAAAAGAAGCTGCTTTTTTTAGGGGTTTACCAGATTTAGAGAATGTAGAAGAACCTGGCCTTTTTGATCTGCTTGATGAGCTAGATTTCGAGCTATTTTTAGAATTAAGTTTTGAATTCTTTGGCGAACTAGCTTTGGACTTGCTCTTCGATTTATTTTTTGAGCTGGATTTTTTAGGTGTTTTCATCAGTATGGACTTAAGGGTAGTACACTAAGGAGTTTGACTTCTGTTACGGTTTCTGGAACCGGTAGACTAAAGGTATAGCGCTCACCCGCTTTTATGTTGTGGATGAGGGTGTACTGCGGCTCGAGCTCTTCCGCTTCCTCAGTTAACACTCGAAAACTTATAAAAGCATAGTTGTAATTTGAATCAGTATTGTTATGCAATTTTGCAGTAATCTCAGAATTCTCCTGAGAAAACTCAATCGTTTGTACAAATAATTCTTGTTCTGGTACTAAAGCAGCCTCTTCAGCTTCTTCCAGACGATTTGTAAGTTCATCCGTCAACAAACCAGCATGAATGCTCAGGTTCTCTTCTTTTTCAGCCGAAAACATACCTGCGTAAGGCGTATATGTTTTTGGATCAGCAATAACTGCGTAGTGGAATTTACGCGCTTTTGTCACCGATGTAGCTAAGGGTGTTTGACCCATGTAAACATCATCAAAGTAAACATCTGCACCGCTTGGTACACTGGCAAAATACAAATCCACAGTTTCAGGCACACGGTATGCAGCTATAAAGGGATCATCTTCTAAAATAGTATTCTCACTTGTTTCAGTTGAACTACTTGCTTGATTAACAACTTTAAAACTTTGCGCAAACCAAGCACTATTCACAACATTAAGTGCAGTAACAGCTATAAAAAATGAAAGAAGCATAGCAATAAAGCTTTGCTTTGGAGCACTTGGATAGGGTTTGCGAATTCGTGGATGAAAACTGATAGGTAAGAATACAAACAACATGATGGAACAAAATAATGCTCCAAAAACAAAAAAACTTAAGATACTTTGTGTAAATTGTTGAAGAATTAAACTAAAATCCATAAGAGAACCTATACTGTATGTGCGTGGATTGCTGATTTTCACCATAGATTGACGATTATCTAGATAGTTAATTTCTAAATAGCCAACCTATACCCCGATTAGTTCAATCAACTTTAGTATACAAGATAAAAACCGTGTCATGCGTCTAACGCTTACTATGGCTTGATACTATCGCCGAGTCTCACTCAAAGTTTGAAGGTACCGTCAACGTCACCAAATAGCATTGATTACTAGACTGGACACACCTTTGTGGTTTTCGATTTACAATTGAAACCATGTTATTTATTGCGACAGCGATTGCAAAAACGATTCTAGCAACTAGTACAACGACAACTGATAATGACAGAGCATTTTTCCAAAGCTAAACTGCAAAAAGCTTATGGGTACAGAACCCTCAGATTAATTGAAACTAGTAATCTCTTACATTGTTAAGGGGCTAACAACAATACGCATTCAGTGTTAGAGACATAAAAACATCAGCGCGAAACTAAGTCATCTGATAAGACTGTCAATGTTTCTCTGCAGATGCCAGAAACAGGATTCAACTTAATCTAATATCTATAGCTCAATTTTAATACAAACCGTTATACATAACCTACTTTGTAGCAAACTAAAACAATTTCCACATACTTATGTGTCAGACTGAAAGCATCTTTTATTCAAGGAGTTCAGATAATGATGATAAACACAAATAAATTCTATAAGCGATTACAATTAAGCCTTTTGCTTAGTCTTTTCTTGAGCCTTTTTCTAACACTCGGTTATAGTCAAGAAACCGAAGCAGAAACATCAGAAGAACTGATAGCTACACACACAATTAGTGGCAATAGCACAGCAAGCTTCTCGATTTTTGAAGTCTTACTTGGCAATGACAAAACTGTTGTTGGAACAACTTCTTTGGTAACAGGTGATTTATCATTTGATTTAGCTAATCCGCAGGCTACACAACTTGGTTCAATTTTGATTGATGCACGTGGCTTTGAAACCGATGATAACCGTCGTAATGGCGCTATTCAAAGACGTGTTTTGAATACAAGTCAAGAAGGCAATGAGTATATTAGCTTTGAAACAACAAGTATTGAAGGTTTGCCCGAAACTGTTGCAATCGGTGATAGCTTCGAAGTAATGATTACAGGTGATTTAACAATCGTTGGTACTACCTTAGAACAAACTTTTGCTGTGACTATAACTGTAAACTCAGAAACTGAATTAGAAGGCTTGGGTACTGCAACGATTTTGTATGAAACCTTTGGACTAACTATTCCAAAAGTTCCAGTTGTGGCTCGAGTTGCAGATGAGCTTACGCTTGAAATAGCTTTTGTTGCTGGTCCACCACCTGTAGTAACAGAATAACAGTAATTACAAAAAATTAGTATTGTAGACATTATTCTTACAAATGCCATAAGTATCAATCTTGTTTTAACAAAAACTAAAGTTAAAAAATCCTTCTTATACTCAAGAAGGATTTTTTTATATTCGCTAAAATTTAGTATTGAAAATAATGCTTTGTTTCTCTAGTTCATAGATTTAGAGATTCTTGCTTAAAAAAGTAAGCAATTCATTCCATGCTTTTTGCTGAACTGGATCTTCTGCAATCGTTTCCATTGATTGAACAAATGCATGACCTTTATCTGGATAAATACTAATTTGGTTCTCAATACCAACCTCTGTGAGAGCAGCTTCAAAAGCATTGACTTCTTCGACAGGAATAGATTGGTCAGTCGCACCAAAAACACCCAGGACTGGACCAGGAAAAGCTTTAAGTTCCTCTGCTTCGGTAATCAGTCCGCTGCCATAAAAGATGGCCGTGGCAGCAATATCAGGATTCTCAAGGCTATAGTGCATAGAAGCTGAACCTCCAAAACAAAAACCCATAATGCCGATACGTTCAGGGTCAACATCGTCTTGTTGAGCAAGCCAAGCATAGGTCGTGGCTAGATCAGTATTGATTTCATTGCGTTCTTTTCGCATAGTTTGCCAAATAGCTCTAGGTAACCAGCTTGTTGTATTGCCGCGCATAGCATCTGGAGCAACAACTATATAACCTTCGTCTGCTAAAGCTTGTGCCTTACCTACAATGCTTTCTTTTAAGCCCCAAAATTCATGAACCATGATGACAGCTGGATATTTGGTGTTTTCGGCAATTGTGCTAGGTCGTGCAACAAAGGCAGCAACATCAACAGCATTTGTGCCAGATGCAGATAGGGTTTGAGAGACTAAGCTCTCGACTTTGCTACGGTTCATCCAGGCATCTATAGGGATACTTAAAGCAAGCAGTGCAATAAGACTTACTAATACCGCAAGTACAGATAAGATGATTCTAAATAAGAGCTTAAAAATGCGATTCATGGCAGCATCATAACCACTTTCGTGACTTTAAATAGTATTCCACCATCAATAAATCGCTTTTATCTATTTGAAGTGTTTTGATGTACCTTTCCAAACTCACTTCTTTGAAAAGCGTTGAGTTTTTTGGAAGTTAGCTATTCGCTACAAGCACAACCACTCAAGACGTGCTAAACTCGGTAACGTGCAAGTAATACTCAACAATCCCCTACTCATGTTCTGCTTTTTTGCAGCAGTATTACTGATGCTTGTATCATTAGTTATTGGTATTTTGCGACGTGATTTTAAAGTTCTTTTTAGCCGTATTGGCTTAACTCACTTAGGCTTGGCCCTTGGTATTGCTACGTTACTATTGGGATTTCGTTTGGCACTTTTGGGCTTACCCTACCAAGATCCACCTACGTGGTTTCCTGAAATCCTGCAAACGTTTTTTAGTGAGCGTATGGCTGCGTTATTCCCTGAAACACTGGCCTTAACCGATTCTAATCAACTAACTACAACTTGGCCTTTGGCAGGTATTAGCCGATTACCACTTTATATTTTTGCACTTGCCTATGGGCCTAGTGCAGGGTTAATTGCGGGTTTACTTTTTGCACCTATAGCTTACTTAGGGCTACCTGTTTATCCAGAGCTATTGCTTGCGCTCGAGCTCTGCATATTAGGTTGGCTGGCGATTGTTCCAAGTAGCTTTCAACATAGGTGGGCAGGTTCATTTAATGCACTTTTAGCGTATACATTAACTTTCTTTAGTGCTGGTTTTGCCTATCTTTTATGGCGGGGCTTTCCACTTAATTTAGATAGTTTTTGGCGTTTCTTGCACCCTAGTTTAGGTGGTGTATTACTTAGTTCACTTTTGCTACTACTGTTTGGTCCTAAATTCTTTCAAAAGAGTTTTAAAAGCTCTGGGATTATGTTTGAAACAATTGAGGCTGGCTTAGAAGATATTGTGATTGAAAGACCAACACTAGTTAGCAATGATTTGACAGTTGTTACCGCATCTGAATCTGTGAATAGCTCACTAGATAATTTTGCCCCATCGGTATCTACAACTTTGAATTTAGTGCCACAAGAAGAAAGTCATGAAGCTGAGGTTGATAGTCAAGATAAAGCTGGGAGTTCAAAGCAAAAGAAAAAGACTAAGAAATCTCGTGGGGCTCGAGCTAAGTCACCCGCCCAGTCAAAACAAGGTCCACAGGAACAAACCCTAAAAGAACAACCTGTAAAAGAACAAACTCTGGCAAGTAATCAAACACTAATAACTGATACACAAACACCTGAAACATCTGCTGATACCAATATCTTTCTGACCAATGTAGATGACCTGCTTAGAGTCACAGGTGTCGACGGTTCTGTTTACAGTGAGTTGCTCAACGACTTACCAGATCATCTTTCGGAAGAAACCCTTTGGCTTATCAACTTTCTCCTGACAGAGGCTAAAGCAAGCACCATAAATACAGTTTATAAAGCATTTAAAGGATCATTTGGACCAAATAAAAAACGCTTTAAACGAGGTGTAAAAGAAGCACACGCTGAAGGTTGGTTAACGCTCATGAGGGATATCGAAAAAGACGAAGTTTTTGTAGGTCTTGGCAGAAAACTTCTTGTTAAGAGTTAAAGTTTTGAGTTTCCATACCAAATCTTATCTATATATTTTGAAGTAACAATACTTTGATAGATTATATGCCTTGATAGGTACTAGATGGTTAATAGCGGGATTAAGTTAAAGATTT
Organism: uncultured Deinococcales bacterium; assembly: GCA_938038395.1. GTDB lineage: Bacteria > Deinococcota > Deinococci > Deinococcales > Trueperaceae > CALGZD01. Next base: position 7,920 of record CALHRJ010000367.1, read on the forward strand.
ACTAAACAGACTTTAAAGCATGTAAAATCTAACTCATTGCTTAGTTCAATATGCTTTATGCTCTTTATAACTGAGACAGGTTGTAATGAGACAGGTTTGTAACTGAGCCAGGCAGCAAAAACATAACGAAAGCAAAACAGAAAGTAAATCAATAGGTATTACATGGACTATAGCAGCACCTTAACCAAACAAATTCTTTTAAGATTTTTCTAATTGCTTTTAGATTAACTATGATAGGCTCGATTTATGTCTAGGCGACTACCTACACAACCCTCATTACGCTCAAGCAAAACCGCAAAGGATAAACCTTTAAGGTTTAGTGTACGTCATCTAGATACTGAAATTAAACAGCGTCAAAGAGCAAAGGTCGCAGCTAGAGCAAAACAGCGTCGTAAAAAACGCACCATCTCTTTAACTGCTCTAGTTATTGCAAGTTTTATCTTCGTTAACTTGAGTAATGGCAGTATCCAGCGCTTAACACAAAAAACAAATACAGCAATACAGCAATCAATTGTAAAAACTCAAACAGCACTTTTTGAAACTAGACAACGTATTGTTGACTTTCCAAAGGTACTTAGAGTAAAACGCTTTGCCCAAGTTGAGCAAATCAGTTTACCAAAAGAAGGACTGCCTGTTCCCCAAGTATTAGCAACGGTTCCGCTTGTAAGACCCCAAGCTCCTTTAGCTACAAGTCAGGCAACAGGTCAGGCTACAAATCAAACAACACCCATTCAAGAATTTCCAGAGCCTGTATCCATTTTTAACATAACAACTAGACCCGTCAAAGTTGCACTTCAAATCGGTCACTTAAATGTCTCAGAACATCCTGATGAACTAGCAAACCTGCGTCAAAATACAGGTGGTCTTGCCAGAGGCGTTGCGGAAATTGATGTCAACAAAACAGTTGCTTATATAGTTAAAAAACAACTTGAGTACTATGGTCTGAGTGTTGAACTCTTACCAGCAACAGTTCCTCCTAATTATACGGCAGATGTTTTTGTATCTATTCATGCTGATAGCAGTACCGATGAAAGAAGACGTGGTTACAAATCTGCATTTGCACTTCCAGAACGAAATACTTCAGATAAGCTATTGAAAAGTTTAATTGACGAATCATTTTTTAACGCATCGGGCTTACCTGATGACCATATAAACGTTTCTAGCAATATGACTGAGTATTATGCATTTAACAGGTCAAAGTTCACTCATAGCATAGCTTCTGAAACACCAGCACTGATAATCGAAATGGGGTATCTTAGCCATAAAAAAGACATTGTTTTTCTTAAAGATACTAAACGCCCAGCTACTGCCTTAACAGAGGGAATCCTAAAATTTCTCAACGCAACTGGTGCTATAAGTCATTTACCTTATCAGCCAAATTATGCCTTACAAACCGCGAGTCAGTAAGCTATTTTTTGAAGAGTGCTTAATTATAGAAAATGATAAAACTATATCCGTTCTAATACTAAAATTACTGAATTTCCTTGAATAGGATGGTCTTTATTTCAGACTACTTGAAACAAACCACTTGAGGGTAAGTTCGATCTACATTTTAATACTGAAACTAATATGATGATTTACTCGAAACTTCGTTCAGGTAATCCTTTGATTTAAAGTTTGACTTTGATACCCAGAGTTTCTTAGTTCTCTCACTCTATCCTTTACTGCAAATTTATTCATTTAACTTGGCTATTATAGTTAAATATAATATAAGTATTGAGCAAAACAAAGATAATACTTAGGGTAAATTAATGTTTTTTATATTTTTTAGGTCCAAATCTGTAATTATTAGAGAAGACCAAATTATTTATATAGGTTACTAGGCCTATTTCAAATGTCATCCCCATAACGATGCTCTATGCTGCAAAGGATGAGGGAGCGGGAGAAACTTCCTTACAAAGTTTTTACTTTAATAAGTATCAATATATTTGTTTTTTAAGCTTGTTTTTAAAGAAATCAACGCTCATATATTGCGAACAATCTTGTTAATAGGTAACGAATCATTTACAAGTCATTTACATGACCATTACATGCTTCGGTTATACCTAGTACATCCCCTATTGATAGTGTCAAAGGGTTTATTCTTCACTTCTTCGAAATACAGTTTATAAGACGAAGTCGTTTAAGAATAGTACTTAGAGCACAAAATCGGGAAAGGATAATTAGAATGAGGAAAGTTTTTATTACAGCTTTATCTTTAGCAACACTTTTGACTGCTACACTATTTTCGGCTACATTTGCCCAAACTAGTCAAGTAAGTTACTACAATGGAGATAGCGTTCCGCTATTCCAAGGTACTTTGGCATATCAAGATGGTTTTAGCTACGACTCTCTTGTAAATTATATTATCAGCTCAGACGAGGCTTTTTATTCAGCGCAGTACTATGGTGAACGTGCAGATTCACCACAATCAATCAAGTTAGCAGTTCTTGACAGTTATGTTGTTTGGCAATTTGACTTTGTTGATCAGGTGATTTGTATTGATGCTCAAGATGCTACCAATGCATACGCACTACCTGTAGATGGTGTTGCTTATACCTACATTATTGATGACTTCTCATACGACAATGCAGTTTACAGCAATACTGATGAAGCAGTAACTTATGCAAATAGTGGTAACTCAAGTGCTGTTGTTTACGACAACACCGTAGTTACAAACCAAGAAAATTATAATATCAGCAGTGATGGTTATAATAGTTTATATGGTGGTCATGCAACTTATGAAGAGTATTTAGCTGCATACACTGCTAGTGTCAACCAAGCAATTGCAGCAAATTCAGCAGCTGTTAGTAGCTATTCAGAAGTTGTTTATCTAGATGTACCTAATGCTTCAACTATTTCTGTTCAACCAGCTCTACAAAGTCCTGCTGTTGTCGGTCCAGTTGAAAACCTAGGAATCACAACTGTTGCAAATACCATTGGTTCAGTTTTTGACAGTGAAGGCTATGACAGCGAAGGTTATAACCGTCAGGGTTATGATCGTGAGGGTTATAATCGCCCAGGTTATAACATAAGTGGTTACGACCGTGAAGGCTACACACTTGAAGGCTATAATGTTCAAGGGTATGACCGTGAAGGCTACAATAGACAAGGATATAACGCTGCAGGTTACAACCGTGAAGGTGAATCTCAGTACTAGAGTATGTTTTATTCAAATCTAGATTAGTACGTAAGTAAGTACGCAGCAAAAAAACTACGATCTTAAGGATCGTAGTTTTTTTGCTATTATGACTACTTGATAATTAAATATTAGGGTTAGAAAAGTCAGGCAATCGTACTTGAACAAATGAAAATCTAAGGGTCGCTAATCTAAATTAGTTTCAATGTTCTGTACCCAATGACTTGTCACAGTTTAGCTTTCGAAACATAAGCTTTGAATATCGTTTGTCGCTGTACTTTAGCTTAGCTCGAGCACAACCTTACCCACACTCTTGCGCCCCTCTACCAACTCCTGCGCCTTAAAAGCATCTTCTAACTTAAAGCGCTCACCAAGTAAAACATCCACTTTACCTTCTTCAAGCAAAGCCATAACCCTTTTACCTGCTTCTTTAATAACCTCAGGTCTAGCCTTACGAAAACCACCACTGCTATAGCCAATCACACCACGATTAAATGAATGCAATAATTTACTATCAATAGATGCAGAACCGCTACCTGTGTGACCATAAATAACCAAACGACCAAACGGTGCCAAACACTGCATACCTCGTTCAGCATTTTCACCAGACACAGCGTCCAGAATCAAATCAACACCTTTATCATCTGTCAGGCTATTCACAACCTCATCAAAAGATTCTTCACGATAATTAATAACATGATCTGCGCCTAAGCGCTTAGCAACATCAGCTTTTTCTGCACTACCTACTGTTGCAAAAACCTCGCTAGCACCCAAACCTTTGGCAAGTTGCACAAGTGTGCTGCCCACACCACCTGCAGCTGAGTGAACCAAAACACGTTCACCTGCCACAAAGCGACCTGCAAGGGTTAGTACATTATTGGCAGTAATCAAAATACCTATACCAACACCTTGATCAAAAGAAACACTGTCTGGTAAAACGAAACAAAGCTTTTGATTAGTCAAAGCATATTCAGCATATGACCCATTAAGGGTATAAGCAGCAACTCTATCGCCTACTTTAAATTCAGTGATGTCCTCGCCAACAGCATCAACAATGCCAACAGCATCCAAACCAGGAATAAAGGGCAAGTCTCTTTTGCCATACGCACCTTGTCGTGCTTTTATGTCTGCAAAGTTAACACTAGTCTTTTCAACTTTTATACGAATCTGATCATTACTAATAACAGGTATAGCAATATCAGCAAGTTGCAAAACACTTGAATCACCATGTTCCGGTATAATTATTGCTTTCATAATTCCCTCCTCGATTTACAGTTCTACTTTAGGAGTAAGATATTCTTTATTCATCATCTATTTCTTCAACTTCGCTGAGGTCTTCTAAAATAGATTTATACAGTTCAAGACTCAAACGCTGTACTTCTTCCATGGCTTTATCGCCTATTAGTTTTTTATCCACTCGTTCATTAGCAACACCAATACAACTTGCTAAGACATCTGAGAACATTGGCCACGGTCCTTCAAACTGTCCTTCAAACTGTCCTTCAAATGGTCCTTCATCTATATCGTCCAGAATAGCACTATTAGAATTAGGTCTTGTATTACTTCTAGTGTTTTTTGAAACTGATGCTTTTTTCTTGCGTGATTGCTTCACTGGTTTTTTCTCCTCTAACCTAAGTAAAGCTTCTTCGCTAGCATTCTTCTCTGCATCACTCTTTTTAGTAGCTTGTCCCGTTCCATAAACTTCGTCATTGATGAGTACATCGCAAATAAAAGTTGGGTCATGGTCTGGACCTGTATTGTTGGTACTAAATTTTGGTTTTTGCAAACCAAGCGCTTGGCAACGCTCGATAAGAACGCTTTTTGGGTGAGGCATATTGTAATCCTAACTTTAAAGTACTGTGTCAAAATTCCATCAAAGTAACTAATCCCTTATTTCAAATTACTTTGAGTAGTTCAAGGCTGCATATCTCTACGAATACAACTTAGAAAATAGTTAAACCTAATTCTGCCTTAGTACTTAGTTGTATTTTCAGTATTTTGGATATAGTTGTATATAGGTCAATCTAAAAACCTTAATTAGACACTAGATTCACAGATATACAAACTAATCATATCCCTAGTCTATTACCACTGTCCTTATTTAGCAATAGCATCTCTAGCAGCTAAGCTTCGAAGCATACAATCTTGTTGAATCTAGTACTCTGCGACATAAATAAATTGATAGTTTCCTATAGCTTAAACATCAGATGCTTAGCATTCAGAATTTATACAGCACAAAGTAAATTTGAGAATGTAAAAGCACTAATATTACACAGTATTGTTCCTAGAGAAGATTTAACAAACTTCTACGAGTGTTTTTTGAGATGAAACATCAATTGGTGGATGTTGTCAAACATTTTCCTAAATAGCTTTCTTAAATAATCAGCATGTTATAGCAGTATTTAGTCCCAAAATACTAAGCAAAAACATATGGATTTTATTTTTGAAGGCGTTATTTAATACAAGGTAATGAGCCTAGCTATAACCTTAAAAAGGCTCATTACATGTGTATAAGATGAGTATTAGCCTTTTATGAATACTCTTATAAGCTTAATTGTCTGATTTTACAAGGCTTTTGGGGCAAAAGTATGGTTAAGGTCATATAAATGCGCTACAATCAAACTATGACACGTATCTTACTTTGTGACGACCACGCCATGTTTAGGCAAGGTCTAAAAAGCATTCTTGAATCTGAACCGGGTTTTCGCGTAATTGGCGAAGCCTCTTCAGGCCGAGAAGCAATCCGTTATGCGCTAGAAACCAAGCCTGATGTTACTTTAATGGACATCCAAATGCCTGAACTTGATGGCGTAGCTGCAACCAAAACTATTCTTGAAGAAAACCCAGACGCTAACGTCGTTATCCTGACGATGTACCGCCAAGATCGTTATGTTTTTGAAGCAATCAAAGCAGGCGCTCGTGGCTATATGCTTAAAGACTCTGATGGTGACAAGCTCATCGATATGGTTACACGCGTTGCTGGTGGCGAAACACTACTTAACGCTGAAATGGCTGCTTCTGTTCTTGATGAGTTCAAGAAAGTTAAAGAAGAATTGCCTAAGAACTCTGATCATCCGATTTCTGAGCTTACTGAGCGTGAAGCTACAATCTTGCGTTTACTTGCTAAAGGTGACTCTAACCAAGAGATTGCTGAAAAGCTCGGCGTCAGCGAGAAAACTGTTCGTAACCGTCTTTCTGAAATCTTCTCTAAGCTGCGCTTGAACAACCGTACCCAAGCTGCGCTTTATGCACTACGTGAAGGGATCGCCAGCTTAAACCCTGACGATGAATGAAATAACCCTACTTAATACATGATTTATTCAAGCAATGGTGCGTAACCATTGCTTGTTTTTTTGGATACTTTGAAAAAAACTAAAAAGAAGCCTAATACTAAAACCGAAAATACTATAACTTATGTTGCTGGTTGTGGACGTGAGCAAGTAAGTTCTGTAGATTTAGAACATATTGCCTATACTGCCTTGGAATTCGATGAGTGTGTTGGCTGTGTACACAGGCTCGAGCCTGAATCTACCTCCTCAAAAACAGCAGCCGACTTTTGTGTATGGTGGCCGAAAGACAAACCAAATCCGTTTGCACAATTACAACAGCTCGAGCTAACTGAAAAAGAGTAAACTAGAAGCATGTCTAACCATCTAGCCAGCATGCTCGACCTACTCAAAGAAATCTGCGAAACACCTTCCCCTACTTTTGAAGAAACAGAACGTGGACTACTCGTAAAAGGTTACTTTGAAGCTATGGGTTTAAACCCTCATGTTGATAGTGTGGGTAATGTTCTTGTAGATATCGAGGGTGGTACTGGACCAAGGGTTCTTTTTGCTGCGCATCTTGATACTGTGTTTCCTGCAGAAACTGATGTCACTATTCAGGAGCGAGGGGGAAAATGGTTCGCACCAGGGATCGGGGATAATAGCTCGAGCCTTGCCGTACTCATCTACACAATCGAGCAAATAGTCAAACAGAAAAAT
>CALHRJ010000368.1 GCA_938038395.1 uncultured Deinococcales bacterium
CCAGTTTCAGATGCTTTAGCAATCTTGCGAACTGGGCGGAACTTTGTGCCTGTGTAGTATTCAGTAATGAACATGATGCCAACAGTCACTGCAATACCAATAAGTGAGCAGAGGAAAATTGTGAACATGTTGCCAGAGACATGGTTTCCAGCGAAGTCATAACCGATGAAGAAAAGCATTGTGAAGATAAAGAACGCAATTGCACTAAGACCAGCAGTGATATAAACACGCTTGTAAAGAACGCTCATGACGTTGAAGTTCTCAGCCGTCGCACCAGCACGGTCAATCTTAAGTAGTGGCCAGTTTTCTTTCCACAAGATGCCAGCAACACTAGCAATGATTGCAATTGCACCTAAAAGAAGTGGATAGATAGCTAAGCGAGTAACCTCACCAGTTTCAGGAAGTAAGTAACCTAAGAAAACTGCACCAATCGCAGTAACAGCGTAAGTTTCGAAAAGGTCAGCACCCATGCCAGCACAATCGCCAACATTGTCACCGACGTTATCTGCAATTACCGCAGGGTTACGAGGGTCATCTTCAGGGATGCCAGCTTCAACTTTACCTACAAGATCAGCGCCAACGTCAGCAGCTTTGGTATAGATACCGCCACCAACACGAGCAAAAAGGCTGATAAGACTTGCGCCGAAGGCAAAACCAACAAGTGGCTCTACAGGGTTAGGTAGGTTTAACATGCCATAGAAGATAAAGAAAAAGCCTGAAACACCAAGAAGTGCCAGACCAGCAACCGCAATACCAGCAACAGCGCCACCATTAAAAGCAATATCTAGCGCTTTTAGTAGACCACCGTTAGATGGTTGTGCAGCATTTGCAACACGTACATTTGCACGAACAGCAATGTTCATGCCAACGTAACCACTCACAGCAGAAAAGACAGCACCAATAACAAAGCCAACTGTTGTCCACGCCCAAGTGGTTCTAGCACCACTTGCAAAAAGCGTTACGATTACAAATAGTGCAGTGATAATACCGGCAATAATAATAATAGTGCGAGTTTGGCGGTTCATATATGCCATTGCACCATCTTTAATTGCGTTACTAATTTCTTGCATTTTCTCATTGCCAACGCCTTCTTTTAGAAGTTGCTTAGCGATGATCCACGCAAAGTACAGCGATCCTGCTGCAATGAGTGGAAAGAGAAAGGTTAGGAATCTCATGCGTTATCTCCTTAGATTTCCGAGTGCAAACTGCTTGCATCTCAAATAAACAAAAAATAATCTAACACTAGCCAAACACATTTAGCAGTTGAGCACTGGATTAGTAGGTACACACAGTAAATTGGCCCACGGTAACAGATTCATAGCTAAAAGCTTGATTGACACCTATGTCAGAATAGTATGCTAACTCGAAATGATACCTTTAGACCGCAAGCAAACAAACCGTCAATAGTCCCCTGAAATAGCGTTGGCACGGTAAATCTAGACAATATTTGGAGTAAATATTTAACAAAAATACCTGCAGTTGATCTGAAGTTTCTGTGAATAATGAGTAATTTGAAAAGTTCTGTCAAACGTGCAAACTTTTTATGATTTTTGAATGCTTAGTGCTTCCTTGAATACACAATTCTGGGTACGTTTAAAAGGTAAACCTTGCTTGCGATTCGTGTTAATCTTTAGGATACAAGCTATTTTTCTACTATGTCTTTAAACCAAGTCTTTAAACCATGTTTTTAAACCATGTCTATTAACCACTATTTTATAAATGAATTTGTCGAACCGCTTTTGCTTGATGCTCTTTGGGCAGAAGGTTGGCGTCATTTTGGTGACTATTTTTATGTTTATAAACATTTGCCAAAAGATGACTACGTGTATACGGTTTTGCCGTTGCGAGTTCGCTTAAAAGATTTTGTGAAAAGCAAAAGTCAAAAACGTATTTGGAAGCGAAATTCTGATTTAGAAGTTCGCATAGTGCCAGCTTATATAGATAGTGAAGTAGAAAAGATGTTCCACAAGCACAAAAAACGTTTTGTGGATAACATTCCTGAGTCACCACATGTATTTATGTCTGTTGAACCTGCAACAAGACCGTGTGAGGCAAAGAGCCTTTGTTTCTACGAAGGTGACAGGCTTGTGGGTATGAGCTTTTTGGATATTGGCCATAAGTCCTGTAGTAGTGTGTATCAGCTTTTTGACCCTGAACTTACTAAGCGCAGCTTAGGCATTTATATGGTGCTAACCTCTATTAAGTATTGCCAAGAAATAGGCATGGACTACTATTATCCTGGTTATGCTTATCATGAAAGCTCGCATTATGACTATAAAAAGCGCTTTAATGCTCTTGAATACTTTGACTGGAAAAGTAAGTGGCTTGACTATGAAAGACTCATAGATTAGTGACTTATTGAAATAACTTAAGTATAACTTGAGTTATTTTTCTGAAAAATATAGATGTAGCTATGAAAGGTTGGTAGATTGATGTTGGGTCTTGGAATGACAATAGAACAACCCTATTTGGTAACAGAGCTAGAAGGCTTTTCGCCAAAAATTGGCAATTTGGTCAGCATGATGTCCTATGCACGTAAAACCACTTTAGATGCGGTTTATAACTTAACTACAGAACAACTTGATTTTTTACCTGCACCCAGTACAAATACGATTGGCATGTTACTGGCTCATATTGCAGCAACTGAGGTTGCCTACCAAGTGGATACTTTTGAGGGTAGAGCTATGAATGCTGAAGAAAAAGCACGTTGGGAAGTTGCTGCTGAATTAGGGGATTTAGGTAGAACACAGATTATGGCTAAAGACTTAAATTTCTATTTGGAACAGCTACAAGAAGTCCGTGAAAAAACGCTTTTAGAATTCAAAAACCGTGATGATGTTTGGCTCATGGAACAAGTAGAATTTCGTAAAAATACCTTTATGAATAACTACTGGAAATGGTTTCACGTCGCAGAAGATGAAGTAAGTCACCGGGGACAGATCAGACTTATTAAAAATCATCTTATGCCCTAAAGCAGATTTAGAGATTTGCGAAGTTTTTAGATATAGTAATCCTGATAAAAAAGCTTTAGGCTAAAGTCTTATGCGCTTTCGCTCTAGGTTAATCAGTGCCATCAAAAAACAAAGCATCATGAAGCAAGTCGCATTTCTTGCGGTTCCGCTGATGTTGCAGAATTTGTCGTTTACACTTTTAGGTGTGGCAGATACCTTTTTTGTGTCGAAAGTATCTACAGAAGCTGTTGCTGCTGTTGGCTTGGCAGGGGTTATGTTTTACGCTGTTGCGTTGCTCTTTAGAACTGCGGGTACGAGTGCGGTTGTATTTGTTGGTCGAGCGCACGGTTCTGGTGACGATGATCGTTTAGGTGAGGCTGTTTGGCATGTGTTGAACATGGTGTTCTATTTGAGCATCATTTCTTTAGTATTGCCTTGGGTGTTTTCGTGGTTGTATAGTTTTGCAGCTGCCGATGAGGTTGTGCGAGGGTTGGGCTCGAGCTACCTCCAAATTCGCGCCTATGAGATTCCTTTTATGATGTTCTCCGCTGTTGTTTGGGGCTTCATGCTAGGACGCAACGACTCAACCACCCCCATGATTCTTGCCTGGATTCAAGTCTTGGTGAATATCTTCCTTGATTGGATCATGGTTTTAGGTAATTTTGGTTTTCCAGCCCTAGGTGTAGATGGCGCAGCTTACGCAACCGTTATTTCAAATGTATTAAACGCTTTGCTAAGCGCATGGTTATTGTGGCGACCAAAATTCATAAAGCAATACAGTATGAATAATTTCCGTATTGCAAACTGGACGCAGTTATCCAAAATATTGAAAATTAGCTTACCAATGGGGATGGGTGAATTTGTGTCCATTTCTGCTTTTACTGTGTTCTTTTCCATGATTGGTAGACTAGATACCGCTGCATTGGCGGCAAATAATATTGCTATTCAATATATGTCTTTAGCCTTTACATTGGGTATCGCAATTGAAATGGCAGCATCTAGTTTGGTATCTCAATATCTTGGCAAAAAAGATCCAGACAAAGCTACACAGGTTGCGTACAGGTCAGTATTTTTAGCTATAGTTTCTATGGGACTTGTTGGCGCAACCTTTTTGATTGCACCTGCAAAGCTTATTTCAGTCTTTAGCGCTGAAGCAGCTGTGATTACTGCGGGTGTAACCATTTTGAAGCTAGTTGCTTTGTACCAAATTATAGACGCAGTTGGCATCGTTCTTGGTGGTGTGCTCAATGGTGCTGGCGATACAACCTTTACAATGTGGTATCGGATTATCATTGCTGTCTTTATATTTATGCCACTTGAATGGCTTATCATTTTCAGACTTGATGGTGGAATATTTGCAGCATGGTTAGGTGCGCTAACGTATTTAACACTTTTAAGTGTCGGATATTTCTTAAGATTCCGACATGGTTATTGGAAAACTATAGAAGTATCGTAAACCCCTTTACCAAAGACTTTCATCAGAAGCTGGTGGTAGGTTTTGGGTTCTAAGATAGTGCTGTATCGCAAATTCAGTACGCTGATCTATAAGATCCCAAAGTTTGATTCGGAGCATATTTTTTTGCCACCAATTAACACTAGAAAGCTGTGATTCAAATTCTCTATATGTTTCAGTCTCAATATTTTGTCGAATGTTGTCTTTCATTGTTTGTGTAAGTGTGGCATTTCTTTGTTTTCGATACCACTTTGGACTATCATGACTTATCTTTAGCATAGCTATAGTTTAACACAGTTACGCTTTAATACAGTTTTAGGATGAGACCTTTAAAACTTATAGAGAGTATTGTTAAGTGTAAGAGCGTCTTCAAACATTAGTTTTGTGTGGTACATGCGAATTTGTTTGAGTCTATACATTTCGGTAAAAGTATCCATAGAGAAGTAGTCGCAGGCTGCGATTTCTTCTGTAATGATTGGTGCTGGAACTGTGTCATGTGTTGGTTTTGCAAGCCATACATGCCGTTTCATAAGGTCGCCACTTTTTGGGAAACGCCCAACGTAAGTATTTATATAACTAATGAGTGTGACGTCCAGACCTGTTTCTTCTTTACACTCTCTAATGGCAGCTTGCTCAATAGCTTCACCCTGTTCAACTGCACCTGCTGGAATATGCCAAAGCCCTGTAGCGTCAGCATATTTTTCTTGTACCAATAATATTCGCAAATCTTTATCAAGAATGACGACTCCTGCGCTATTGGCGTGGGTCTCTATATGTGTTGATTCATCGTATTGCATGGTTAATAGTATTGCATGGTTAATAGTTAGCTTTTAGTTGTGGGATTCTTAAGCGATAGGGGAAAGATAGTCGTCATCTGCAACTGGGTCAAAATCCCAATGAGTTTCGCCACCTAAGTTAATAGCCATGTGTATCATTTTGGAATTATCGCTAGCGCCGTGCCAGTGTAACTCTCCAGCTTCAA
>CALHRJ010000369.1 GCA_938038395.1 uncultured Deinococcales bacterium
CCACTACCAATGAGCGGCACAATACTTAGAACAAGTAGCCCAGCAAAAATAAGCACAACATAAGGCGCACGTAGTAAGCCTTTAAGGATTTTTGTATAGCCATTACGAAGTCCATTTACAAACCAATCAACAGCGTGGAAAAGAGCACGTACTACGCCACCTACTAAGAATACAGGTACACGTACAACGCTCATGCCTAGACGCAAAAGATAGAGCACTAAACTAATTAAGAATGGAAAGAGCAAAAGAACAAGTGCAGGAACCGCAGCACCTAAACCTAAGAGCTTGATTGCCTCGGAACTGCTATAGCTATCTGCTGCTTGGATGCCTAAAATAGTTTGTACATTAGCAGGCAAGATACTTGTAATTGAATCGAATAAATTAAAGAGTGCAGCATCTATAGTTGGATTGTTTGCAAAAAATGCTGCTGCGTACATACCAGCAAAAATTAAAACAAATGATGCAATACCAATAATATAGGGCCTAAATTTTAGATAGGCACTCATGTGTTTTGGTAACCATGCAACGTTTCTAAACAAGCGTGTGATTGACCAACCAATTTCCTTTGGTCCTGGTGGAAGTGGGTTTGGCATGTAAGCCAAGCGAACAGTTAGGAAAAAGAGAGCTTCAAAATATGAGAATAAAATTGTTGCTGTGAGCGTAAGACCGAATTCTCTAAAAAACTGCCCCAGAATTCCGGGTAGGAAAGAGATAGGCAAGAACACCGCAAGCAGTGAAAGTGTAGATGCAAGAACTGCAAGGCTAACCTCACCAGCACCTTTAACTACAGCTTCTTTTTTCGAAGCACCTTCTTCTCGGTAACGGTCGATGGATTCCGCAATCACAATGGAATCATCTACCACTAGACCTACCGCAACTGTAACTGCAAGCAGTGTGATGATGTTAAAGGTAAAGCCAAAGACACCAAAGAGGATGAGTGCGCCAGCAAAGGAGATGGGGATTGCCAAAATAACTGAAAAGGTAGAGCCTAAGCGACCAATAAATAGTAGAACAATAAAGGCAACAATAAAGACTGAACGAACAAGCTCTCTAGAGGTATCTGCAACGGTTGAGGCAATGAAGGGCGTACTATCTGCAACGATGCGAGCGCTATAGCCATCAGGTAAATCATAGCTAGCTAGTCTTTTACGAATGTTACTGGCAGTTTCTACAGAGTTAGAGCCAGATTGTTTTTGTACAGACATGACCACAACAGGTTCACCGTTTAACCTAGAGTAGGCGGTGATTTCTGCACTGGTGTCTCGCACTACGGCGATGTCTGTCATGTAAAGGCCACGTTCACTGTCTACGAGAAGGCGCTCGAGCTCATCCACAGTTTTAAAGGTATTGCGTCCTGTAAGCAGTATGCGGTCACCACCGATGGTCAAATTACCAAGTGGTACCTCGCTACTGTTCGATGCAATTGCGCCAGCAACCGCAGCAGGACTTAAGTTATAAGCTTCAAGTGCGCCTCTATCCAAAAGGATTTGTATTTCTCTATCAATCGGACCTATTAGACTAACATCAGCCACACCGTTAACACGCTGTAAATCGGGTTCTAGAATATCTTCAGCAAATTTCTGAATATTTTGTACACTCTCGCCAGGCGCAGAAAGGGCAACATTCAAAATCGGCTCATCGTTAGGGTCAAGCTTTTGTACCGAGGGTGAGCCTGCATCATCGGGCAATTGCCCAAGGACAGCATTTACCCGCTGCGACACATCCACAGCGGCTTGGTCCCCGTTGACACTGGCATTGAATTCTACAAAGACAACGCTCAAGCCTTCAAAAGAATAGGATTCTAAACTACTAATACCCGGTAGGGTAGAGAGTGCATCTTCGATTGGCTCAGAGACTTGTTTAGAAACTTCTTCCGCACCTGCACCTGCGTAGGTTGTGTTTACAGTTACAAAAGAAAGTTCAAAGTTAGGTAGAAGGTCTACACCAATCGTGGTGAAGCTGACCATCCCGAAAAAGACAAGCGCAATGAAAATACTAATTGCGAAAACAAAGCGGTTGACGAAGAAGCCGATGAGGTTGGTCATGGTTACTCAGTGTCTCCTATCGCTTCTTCTATGGTTTCGGCTACCTCTTCTGTAGACTCTGTACTATTTACTAAGCTACCATCATTGGCAAACTCACCAACAATTTGAACAGTTGCGCCATTGCGTAAATCTGGTGGTAGTGGGTAGATAACAATTGTGTCTGCTTCTAAACCTTCAATCGCAATTTGCCCAGCAACTTCATCAATAATGCTCACAGGTGTTTGTTGTGACTTACCCTCTACGATGGTGTAAAGGTACACATCGCCACCTTCAACTTTTACGCTACTAGCAGGCACAAGGATGCCTTCAGCAAGTTCAACATCATAAATGAGTTCAGCCACACTACCTGACGGGATGCTGGGACGAGTTGGGGCGATGTCTGCAACAAAGTCGATAAGACGCTGTTGGTTTGGTGCAGAAGATGACCGAGTGATAGTTGCAGAATAATCATTGCCTGCATAACGTAATTGGATGTCTGTATTTTGTTGTAGGGTCGCAGCATCTTGAGGCGGTACGCTGAATTTCGCAAGCTGTTTATCTGTACTAACCAAGCGGAAGAGTGGACTGCCTGTAGCAACAAACTCACCCTCTTCAATAAATAGTTCTGCAATTTCACCAGAAAAAGGTGCTTTGACTTGTGCATCATTCACAGCTTTTTGCGCTTGGTTGATTTGGGCTTGTGCTTGTTGGACTTGCACTTCTAGCAAAGCTAAATTTTCAGTACCACTACGGTTAACCTGTGCTAAAGAATCTTGTACTTGTCTTAAGCCTGCTTGTGCTTGCTGATAACTTGCTTCTAAACCTAAAACATCAACTCTAGCAATGCCACCGACATCGAGTAGCGCTTTGCCTTCTTCGTATTTCTGTTTAGCTAGGTTCAAGTTGCTTTGTGCGTTGGTAAGTTGGATTTGGAGCGTGCCACCTGATTCACCTGTTGAACGTCTTGAGCTGTTTAGGTTGATACGTGCAGATTCCAGCGCAAGCTGTGCGTTGCGTAGTTGGATTTGTGCATTGTCATCATCCAAACTCATGATAACTTCGTCTTTTTCAACAAGACCACCTTCACGCTTTAAGATGCTTTTAAGTTGGCCAGTAGCAGAAGCTGCTACACGACTGTCTTGACTTGGTTCGATGCTTACAGAGGCGCTGCGTGTTGCGGTTAAGACCCCAGCTCGAGCCTTCGTAACTCTAACCTGTCGCCCTTCTTGTGCCTCTTCTTTTACATTACTATCTTCTGTACCAGCATCACCTTCACTAGTTGATGCAGTATCGGTAGAACTAGTGTCAGTAGAAGCATCAGTATTGCTTTCAGTAGTTGCGTTAGTGCTTTCACCAGCCTCAACGGTTTGTTCTTCCTGAGCACTAAAGTTCTTTTGTGGAGGTCGGCAAGCTACTAAAGCAAAGGTTAGGATAACTAGAATACTTAAGGCGATAATTCTTTTACGTTTTTTTGCAGGGTTTGGTTGGGTATTCATAAAAATAAACCTGTGTTTTCTTTCTTTGGAAAGGGAGGAGG
>CALHRJ010000370.1 GCA_938038395.1 uncultured Deinococcales bacterium
CAAATAATACCTAACACTGGCAAAATAAAGAGATTCAATGGAGTATCCAATCTTTCTATTTTCTATAATACTCTAATCCACCAGATGCTCCTACTTATGTAGGAAGTCAAACTAACACCAACAACCTAAACTACCCTTAAGATTTATCAGCATTCCTTCATATTACAAAATAGTTCAGTTTTATTAACTATTTGTGGTTTGAAGTACATACTTTTCAGAATAGGCTGTGCATAATCATCATTATGGCTTCCACTTCCTTACAAACATCACAAGAAGGTACTAACTCTCAAGTTACTGAGATTCAAGAAGCCTTGATAGATGAACTTAACGAGTATTCATTACATTTCATGTGGTTTATGCGTCAAAATGCCATTCGTGCATTTGAGCCTTTTGGTATTCGGCCCAACAAGGCCTTACTAATTACCTTGTTGGCTAAGGGTATAAACCATCCAAAAATGATTTCTGATGCACTCGATATCATGCCTTCCGCATGCTCAGCGATGATTGCCGAGCTTGAAGAAAAAGCGTGGATAGAACGTTCGATTGATCCAAATGACAAACGCAAAGTACAGCTTAAGCTCACTAAAACAGGTCAAAAGTTGCATGAAAAGATGCATGCTTCATGGACTGAAGTTAGTCGTGAAAGGCTACAAGGATTAAGCGAGGAAGATATTCATTCATTACTTCGTATCAGCAAACTAATTTTGGATAACAATCAAGATGTTCTCGAAACTGATTTTGGCCAGATTGAATAACAGGTTAATTCTGAATGATACATCTTTACTCTCTCTGCACTCTTCTATGGCATCATCAATTTACTTTTAAAGACTTTAACTTGATAGGAGTACTTAAATTTGAACAGAAAACATTTCCCTACTAGGTATTCTATATATAATAGCCCCAAAGCTATAACTAAGCGATTCCCTATAATCGCTCTTTTGTCTGTAGCTCTTTTATCTGTCGCTTCGGTTAGCTTTGCACAAAACAGTAATCAAGCATTAGCAAACTTCTTAGCTTATGTTCAGCAGAACCCAAACTTAGCAGGTGTGTCGGCAGCCAAAGACATTGCCCAAGCCCAAGTTGAGATGGTGCTTGACCCTGTTAGTTTAGAAGTTAGCGGTGGTTACGTACGTAACGATGTAGACGCGACAATCAGTGAAGGTGAAGGCGCAGGAACAAGTAATCAGGTTGTTAACACGAACCAAGCAAGCATTGGACTTAGCTTTCGTCCTTTTGCTTTTGGTGATGTAGCTGATGAGCTGGCTCGACAAAACATTAACTTATCTCAATCAGAGATGACCTATAGAACAACATTGGCAACACTAGAAGTTAATGCTATAGAAGCTGCTCGTAATTTAGAAATTGCCAAACAAGGTTTAGAATTAGCCGAAGAAGGCTTGAGCTTAGCACAAGATGGTCTAAAAATTACAGAAAAACAATTTGAGTTAGGTGCTGCTACTGAAGCAGGGCTTCGCAAGTCCCGTTTACAAGTGAGTGAAGCCGAAGACCAAAAACAGAGTGCTGAAGATAGCATCGTGTTGGCTTCGCTAGCATTAGCCCAGCTACTCTCTACAGACCCAAGCAACATTAACTTACCTGAAATCACGATTCCTTTACCTGTCTATGACGTACTTGGTGAAGAGAATCCGAATGTTGTGCAAGCTGGCTTTGGTGTCAGGCAAGCAGAAATCCTTAAAGGTAGCTTAGAACGTACCTTGTTCCCTGTGGCGCAAGTTAGTTATAAGCAACACTTAAATGATGACAGTAATCTTGAGTTCTCTATAGAAAGTCGTACATTGCAACCAAAAGCAAGCTATAGCTATACAGCGAGCGATCTTGAAGCACCTGCAGGGAATTTTAGTACTTCGAGTAATAATGATTTGGTTATTGGTGTGTCTTTGAGTATATCGCCAGCAGCGATTAAGAATTTAGAAGTTGCGGATACTCAACTGCAAGCAGCCAAGGCGAGTGTAACCGCAGCAGAGCAACAGGCAGAGCTCGAGCGCCTTCAACTCCAACAAGGTATCAATAGTGCAATCCGTAGTCTCAAGACTAAAGAGCAAGCCTTGGCAAATGCCGAAGCTGATTTTGACGCAGTGAATCAACGCATCGACTTAGGCTTAGCGCCTCTCATTGAAAAACAACAATCTTTTGTTGCCCTTAGTCAAGCAAAACTTGCAGTCGAGCAAGCAGAGCTTTCTATCTTAAGTGCCGTACTTAAAACCTATACTAGTTACGGCGTACCTATTTCAGAAGTCCTAAATTACACATCTCAAAATACCTTATCTCAGGAGGATAATTAAATGAAAAAACTCTTTATTGTACTCGCCCTTATTGCACTTGTTAGTGTTTCTACTGCACAAGAAACGACAGCACAGCCTGCACAACAACCTGCACAGCAACCTGCTTTATCTTTAAGTCTTCAAGACATCTTGCAACGTGTAAGTCAACGTACTAACGTAATTACAGCACAGCTCGAGCTGAGCGATTCTCAAGTCTCACTCTCACGCGTGCAAGCTGATCCACTAGCAATCAAACCAGACATCGTACAAGCACAACAGCGTTCTGCAAAAGCACAAGCAGACTACACCCAAACCCTTTACGAAACCCAGAGTGAATTGGTTAAAGCTTATACCGATGCCCTCGAAGCAGAAGCTCAGCGTAACTTAGCAAGTCAAGCCCTTGGTCTTAGCCAACAAGCTTTACGCATTGCCCAAATTCGTTTTGACCGTGGTGGTGCTACTCAGCTAGATGTCAAAGATGCAGAGAACGACTTAGCTGGTTCACAAAAGAACTTTGAATTTGCTGAAGAAGGTATGCGCCTTGCGAACAGCAATCTATCAAGCTTGTTAGGTGTTACCGATTACGTGTTACAGCCTATGTCACAAGACATCAATCTGCCCTTACCAACACTCGACCAAGTTAAGGCAGCACTTGAAGGTCACCCAACGTTGCTACAAGTTAAGCAAGGTGCAGAGATGGC
>CALHRJ010000371.1 GCA_938038395.1 uncultured Deinococcales bacterium
CTTATACCGTGTCCGAAAATATATGTAATAAACAAATGAGCTCGAGCTATCATTTGCTCAACCATATTCCGTAAGCTACTTAGACATCTCCTAAAAATGGACATCAGACTTAACTACGGATATAAACGGAATTGGTATTAAAGGCAAAAAAACCATGTACTAAAGTTTCTGGACTGAAAGTCCAGAGTTTTAACTGACGCTGTGACCAAAAAAAAAGACCCTCTAGTTTGAAGGTCTCTAAAATTCTAGCTACTTTAAGTCTTAGGCAACCAAAAGGTTTTCATAAATCCAGAAACAGCCTACAGCTATTGAAAATATACCGATGACAATGTTTAGTCCCATTAGGATTGTCTTACTTCTAGCTGCAAAAACTTTTACTGCAATAATTAGTGCTACGCTCACAACAAGCATAGCCAAAAGAACACCTACAGATTCAAGCGTTAAAAAAAACAATGCTTGAGAAGTGGTGCCATCAACAGCTAGAGGTAGCACAGCAAGCGCTCCACCTGTTCCTGCTATTCCATGTAACATACCCACACCAAAAGCACGACCAGATGTTGATTTGATAGCAGTTGCATCATTGTGGCTATGCTCAGCATGCCCCAATGTTTCGTGACTATGCTTGTGAGAATGCTTATCGCCGTCATGGCTATGTGCATGTGTGTGTGAAACTGGTCTGAAAGCACGATAGATAGCGACAATACCTAAGTAAATCATCATTGGACCAATAATCCAAACCTCAACAAATGAAGATAAGCGTTCTGGAAAGCTTGATTTCAAAAGTAAGGCTCCTATGCTTAAGAGCATAAGTGTAAATCCGTGACCAAGTGCCCACTGGCTCGAGCGCCATAAAACGGACTTGATACCCTTCAAGAGAGACTGTTGTCTAGTTGCTAGTACTGAAACTGCCGCTATATGATCAGGTTCAAATGCATGCCGTATACCAAGCACAAGTGCTGGTAACATAAGTTCGAAATACATAATTTTCTCCTATTCTTTAATCATTAGGAATTATTTCCTAAAAGGATAATTAGACTCAAATGTACTTGTGGGTGTGTTTTATCTACATGGCAAAATGTTATAAAACAACCCAGATAAATCAAATAAAAAGAGGGTGCAAAAGGGGGGTGCTAAGTTTTTGTGTAGCTCAGGTGATTAAAATCTGAAAGTGTTGAGTTAATAGTTGTGTTGATTTCCTTAAATGCAAACATTATAAATACAAAATAATTCTTGAGGCTCAAATCCACTATCTGGTAGTGTTTAAACTAATCAAAGTCTCCACACTTAGTTTAACCTGTTGATTGACCAAAACTTAGTAACCCAAACTCACATTAGGACATTTACAAATCTATAATAGCAATATTTCCCTTATTTAATAGCCATGTGCCTTCATTCACAACTTTTAAGCATACATAGTTTATTCAAAACCACAAGAGTAATAAGGGTACATTTAAGGTAGTGAAAACACTTAGGAAGCCTGTACAAAGCTTCTACATATATTTTATATAACAGTATGGCGAATTAAATTATTGAATAGGTCTAGAGAGACTACAGCAAAGGAATTCTATAGGTTTTTGTTGATTTCATTCGTGAATGTACAAGTATGTTAGATACTTCAAACCTACATCAATTTAAGACATGACCTTAGCATTCACTTGTTTCAATTCAACCTAAATATAATCAAGAGCATTCAGTTTTGGTTTATATTAAGAACTATCGCTAAGTAATGCGATAGCAAATACGAAAGGTAAATTTATGATTGTTGTTGCAGGTGATGTAACCCTAAAGCCAGAAACCCGTGAAGAAGCTGTTGAAATTATCAAATGGATGGTTGCTGAAACCAAAAAAGAATCTGGTTGCATCAGCTACGATTTTTATGGTGATTTGAGTGACCCCACTAAGTTAAAGATATTTGAAGAGTGGGAAAGTATGGAGCATCTAGCTGCCCATTTTGAAACAGAGCATATGGCGGAATTTCGTGGCAAAATGCCTGCGTATGTGGCAGAAAAGAACAGAGTCTTCAAGTACGAAGTAACTGAGAAGGTCTCACTGTAATATTTTTTTACAGCAATTACAAAATATTACGGCATAAGCGAGTTAAAGCATGTTTGTGTTGCTAGGAGATATCAGTTTCCCTATCTAGGATGTTACAATTCGCCCTAATTTGTATCCTCATTGATATAGATTTTGTGCATCAGGAACGCAATTTCATAAATTTTTAGCAAGACAAGTTGTGCTTTAACTCTGATAAGTTATCAATGGGTGCGTCCGATCCAAGCTTAGAAAGAGATTTAACACAAATAGAAGTTTTTTTGCTTTTTGAAAAACTTCAAAGGTGCGTCCCTGATAGAGGTACCAATTAAATTATTCCCTTAGGATTGGCAATTTAATAACCAGAACAGTAAGATTTTAAAATAGAGCACAATTTAAAATGACTTCCTTGAATATCAGGAATATCCAAATACAGAAATATTAAACTGTTCATTTTATTTAAAAGTCATTCCTTAACTATGCGTTCGACATTTAGCGGGACACACCCGTTATCAATTTAGTGTTGAAAGCATAGCAACATCAACATGAGGTTAAGTGATCTATTGATATCGTTACAAGCAGGTTTTCAAAAACTACAGTCTTGGAAGCTATATTTAGGATAAACTAATGTCATATTATGACTGAATCACTTACCTTTATAGCTTCACTTGCATTTTTACTTGGTGTTTTGATGGTTATGGCAAGCGTCATTCCTCAATTGAAAGAACGTATTCCTGGTCTTATGGGCTACGGATTTTTAGTTTCAGTTTTAGGAATTGTTGTTGCCGTTTTTGCTGCTTTTATGGGCAATGGTACTAGTAGCTAACGACTAAGACTGCTTTGAGGTTGCGTCATGAGTGTGTTTAGTTCGTTGCGACTGGTAGTAATCATGTCACCGTGTTGTGTTAGGGCAAGCGCACTTAGAACACTACCACGCTTCATACCTTCTACGACGTCACCATCTAAGTAGCCATCTATGACGCCACCTGCAAATGCATCCCCAGCGCCTAATCGGTCGATAATTTCTGCGGCTCGAGCCTCCACCCCAAC
>CALHRJ010000372.1 GCA_938038395.1 uncultured Deinococcales bacterium
A
Organism: uncultured Deinococcales bacterium; assembly: GCA_938038395.1. Lineage (GTDB taxonomy): Bacteria > Deinococcota > Deinococci > Deinococcales > Trueperaceae > CALGZD01. The sequence continues at coordinate 2 of CALHRJ010000372.1, forward strand.
AACCACTGGTCAGATCTTGAGTGTTGATGGTGGTTTGCAAGACGCATTCTTGCGTTAAAGGTTTTATCAAAAAAGTCATTCTAAGCCATTAATGTATTGACTTAGAACTATTGTTAAGTAGAAAATGTCATTCTGAACGAAGTGAAGAATCTCTGTCGCATACTAAAAAAACGAAATTCTTCATTTCACTTCGTTACATTCGCAAATGGCAAAGATTAACTTTTATCAAACTGTATTTTTTGAGATAAATTAAACAAGTTCAATTTGTGCTTTTACAGATGTAGCAGGCATGTTTACACAATAATCAAACGCTTCAACACTATCCTTAAACTTAAACACATCTGTGATGAGTCGTTTGACATTGATTTTACCACTTCCCATAAGTGCAAGCGCACGTGGATAAACATGTGCGTATCTAAAAATATTCTCGATTCTGGCTTCTTTAATTTGTGCATCTGGAATGCTTAGAGCAATCGGCTGTACAGGCATACCCACATAAACAACACAACCACCTGGTCTTAGAGTTTCAAAGACGCTTGCTGCTGCTTTGGCATTACCACTACATTCAAACACAATATCTACACCCCAATTATCGGTTAGGGAATTTACGACTTCTAATAGATTTTCTTGGGAAATGTTCACAGGTTTGATAGGTCCGAGGGTGGAAGCTAGCTCGAGCTTAGCCTGTTGCACATCCGTAATGATGACCTGACTACAGCCTCCAGCAATAGCAGCCATGGCAGTCAATATGCCAATCGGACCAGCACCCATAACCACAGCAACATCCCCAGGTTTTATCTGTGCTTTATTTGCTGCGTGCATACCCACAGCAAGTGGTTCAACCATAGCGCCTTCAGCGTAAGAAACATTCTCTGGCAGCTTAAAGGTAAAGGTTGTTGGATGCACCACGCTAGGTCTTAAAATGCCATGAATCGGTGGTGTTGCCCAAAAGCGAACTGCTGGATCAAGGTTATACATGCCGAGTTGAGTGGCACGACTATTTGGGTCAGGAATACCAGGTTCCATACAAACTTTATCACCCACCTTTAGGTGTGTGACGGCCTCGCCAACTTCTGAAATTGTACCAGATGCCTCATGACCAAGAACCATAGGATCCTTCACTACAAAGGGTCCAATTGCACCATGTGTATAGTAGTGAACATCACTGCCACAAACGCCTACAGTATGAATGTCTATACGCACATCGTGTGCGCCAAGCGTTTCATCAATCGCAATATCGCGAATTGTTAAGCTATCTTTCTTTTCAAGAACAAGTGCTTCCATCTGTTACCTCTTTTTCCAAAATATCTATAATGAACAACCTCGCAGCAAGCTGACGAAATATCAATAGGAACTCTTCTTTCCCTCTATAGTATCAATTTTTGATGGACTCGTTGTTGTCCTAAAGCATTGTTTTATGTTTTGGGCTCATATCAAACTCTATAATGACAGAGTTTGATAAATTAATAGTATACTTCTATCTAAAGGGTAAAAAGGATTGATATGAAAAATATAAAAGCGCAAAACGATTTTTACAACTTGCATCAGTCTGGAACATTTTTACTAGTAAATGTTCATGATGTGGGATCGGCACTGCTTGCAGAGGCGGCTGGTGCCGCAGCACTTGGTACCACAAGCGGTGGGCATGCTTACACCTGCGGCATAAAAGATGCTGCTGGGGCTTTGACTCGCGATCAATCGATAGAGCTAGCCGCAAAAATCTGTGCTGCAGTGGATATACCGGTGAGTATCGACGCAGAAAATGGTTGGGGACATAGTCCTGAGGAAGTTGCCGAAACCATACGATTACTAATCGATTGTGGCGCTGCTGGCGCTAGTATAGAGGATTGGTCAGGAGATCCAGAACTAGGGTTCTATGACGCCGATTTGGCAACTGAACGCATTGAAGCAGCTGTCGAAGCTGCGAAGAAATATGGTGATTCATTTGTTATCTGTGCTCGAGCTGACCGAATAATGCATGAAGGCATGGGCGCTCTTGAGGAATCAATCGACAGATTGCGTTCCTTTGCAAATGCTGGAGCTGATTGTGTATATGCACCTGGTCCAAAGGATGAAGCCACATTTCGGAGAATTGTAAATGAGGCAGGAGCACCAATAAATGGATTGTTTAAAATGGGTGGCGAATTAACCATTTCTGATGCAGAAGATTGGGGTATTAGACGGGTAAGCGTAGGAAGCTCGTTGTACCAAGCTACTATGGCGGCATTTTCGTCCATGGTTACTAAAGCAATAACTACTGGATCACTAACGTATGAAATCCCACCACTTGACTACGAATTTATCGAATCGCTAGTCCGTAAGTAATGTATCTGAGGGTCAAACCCAACCTGTCACCAAGCTGTCACCAAGCTGTATAGCCACCATCAACAATTAAGTCTGTACCTGTTGCAAACTTCGCAGCGTCAGATGCTAAATACCAAACAGCGTGTGCTACATCGGTTGGTTCCCCAACATGCCCCATCGGTGTCATGGAGGTCCAGCGGTCTTTCCAATCAGGCTTTAGACTCAATACATTTTTTACTAAATCAGTACCAATGTAACCGGGCGAAACACAATTCACTCGCACACCACGCTTCGCCCACTCAGCAGCGAAAGACTTGGTCAACATGATTACCGCAGCTTTAGAAATATTGTATGGTGTTTGCGGTTGTGGATCATTCACAATGTGTCCAGACATCGACGCTATATTTACAATGCTACCTGAACCTTGTGCAAGCATTTTTCTGCCAATTTCACGGCAAGACCAAAAGACACCATCAAGGTTAATGCCCATCACTCTGCGCCATTCTTCATCTGGTGTATCTTCAACTAACATATTGCCTGATACACCTGCATTATTGACTAAGATGTCTACAGTATCTACCAAGGAATACGCTTGTTCAGCCATTGAGCTTACACTTGCTGAATCAGCAACATTGACCTCTATCAAGTAACTATTGCGTCCTAGCGCTTTTATTTTCTCTACTGTATCTTGACCAGTTTCAGCATTCAGCTCTGCAACGATAATATCCGCACCTGCATGTGCCAGTACCCGTGCAATTTCACGACCAATGCCTTGTCCTGCACCTGTTATGAGTGCGGTTTTCCCAGTCAAGTCCATTAGATTTTTCATAACTTATTGCACCATCCAACCACCATCAATTTTGATGGTATCGCCCGTAATCATGGCTGCTTCTTTTGAAGCCAGATAAACCACAGCAGCAGCGACTTCTTCAACTTCTCCAAAACGCCCGACAGGTATTTTGTCTAGCATTTTTGCTTTTGCTTCTGGTGTTGGGAATGCCATTTCGGCCATAGGTGTATTGATGACTGTGGGGGCAATACAATTTACAGTAATGCCATGCTTGGCCCATTCTAGTGCCATGACTTTGGCGACCATTTCAACCGCACCTTTACTTGCACAATAGGCTGCGTGATCTTCTAAAGCAATAATACCTGCTTGAGAAGATATATTTACGATGCGTCCCCAACCTTGTTCAATCATAGGTTGAGCTAATTGTTGTGAGAGGAAAAAGAGTGCTTTTGCGTTGATGTTAAAGGTGTGGTCCCAGCTCGAGCCCTGAGTTTCCAACGCTGATTCTGGCACACTTACACCTGCGTTATTCACTAAGATATCAATGGTTGGAAATATATCTAAAGCTTGCTTCGCCAAATTCAAAACTTCATCATGCTTTGAAAGGTCTGCGACTAGCGCAGAACACTGAACACCTTTGGCTTCGAGTTCTGTGTTGAGGAGCTCGAGCTCTTCCCCATTCCTAGCTGTAATAATCAAATTTACACCCTGCTCTGCAAGTGCCAAAGCTATAGCTCTGCCAATTCCCTTACT
>CALHRJ010000373.1 GCA_938038395.1 uncultured Deinococcales bacterium
GGTCGTGGTTAAGGCAGCTCAGGGCTCGAGCGGCAATGAAGTCTTCCTAGCAAGCAACCCTCGGGATTTAGAACTTCACGTCAATACCCTTTTTAGGAATGAACGTGCTATATGCTTTTCCCCCTATGTGCCTTATGAAAACGAATACCGCTTAGTCATGCTCAACGGTCAGGTACAACTCTGCTATCAAAAAGTCAGACCTAGAGTTACAGGCGATGGTGTATCTAGTTTGGCGCAGTTAATCGCAAGAGAAAGCCAAGACCAGCCACTTTTGGTAAAACAGCAACTCTTAGCTAAAAATGCTGGCGTGTTAGATAAGGTTTTAGATAAAGGTGAAGATCATTTACTGCATTGGCAGCATAATTTGAGTAAGGGGTCACGTCCACAGCCAGTTATGGACTTGGCATTGGTAGAACGATTGACACACTTAGCGCAAGAGGTTGTTGCAGCACTTACAATGCGCTTCGTATCTGTAGATATAATTGAGCATGATGGGGAGTTAATGGTACTTGAAGTTAATTCTGGTGTCATGATGGATAATTATGTGCGCTTGTTGCCAGATGGCTATGCACAAGCTAAAGAAGTTTATGACAGTGTGATGACTGTTATGTTTGAATCTGTCGATTCAACATCTATAATCTAATAATATAATTTAAAACTGAATTTTAGGAAGCTTAAATGCAATTTGTCAGTGATTTAGCCCAAACTTTAATTGAACACCATCCTATTGATACAGCAAGGGTGCTCGAGCGCATGAGTCCTATCGAAGCCTGGGCTGCTTTGGTTTTGGTTGAAGAGCCTTATAGGGCTGAAATTGTAGAAAGCTTTTCTCCAGAGTTTGCAGCAAGGGTGCTGACCCTAGCAGGTCTAGAAAGTACATTGCGTTTAGTCCGAGAAATGCCGCCTGAAGTCAGTACCGATATTTTCGAATGTTTGCCAGAAGAGTTTGAAAAGCAATTGCTATATGAATTACCTAATGTACGTTCAGATGCAATTGAAGAACTCTTAGAATATTCAGAAGATACCGCTGGCAGCGTTATGTCACCTGATTTTGTAGCACTCAATGAAACCGCTACAGTGAATGATGCATTGACGAGATTACGTCGCTTAAGCAGTGTTGGTCAGAATGTAAATTATGTTTATGTTATAGACAAAGATACACATCTTAAAGGTGTCTTAGTTATGCGAGATTTAGTACTTACACCAGGCACCACACCACTTTCAGAAGTGATGCTTAGCAACATTATAAAAGTTTATGTTGATGACGAACTCGATGAAGTTGCAGATAAATTGATTGAAGAAAAACTATTGGCTGTACCAGTGGTCAATGATGCTGACAAACTTAAAGGTGTTATTGTTGCAACCCAATTGGTGAAAGATTTGCAAGAAGAAGGCTTCGAAGATGCCCAAAAGATGTTCGGTGCGGGTTCCGATGAACATGCTTCATCGGGCATAGGCTATACCATCCGTCAGCGCTTACCTTGGTTACAAGTAAACTTGTTGACTGCCTTTGCAGCGGCTGCTGTTGTGGGTGCATTTGATGGTATTATAGCGCAGTACACAATACTGGCAGCATTTTTGCCTGTGGTTGCTGGACAGGGTGGCAATGCTGGCGCACAAGCTTTAGCAGTTATGCTTCGTGCTATTGCTTTAGATGAAATTGACGTACGCAAACCACGTCGTGTGCTTGTCAAAGAAGCGCTTGTGGGTTTGCTCAATGGTGTTGCTGTTGGTTTAACAGCTGGCGTGGTAGCTGGCTTTTTTGGTAACAGTGTTGCCCTTGGCATTGTAGTTGCACTCGCTATGATTATCAACTTATTTATTGCAGGAATTGCTGGTGCGAGCATACCTATGGTGATGGAACGACTTGGGCAGGATCCAGCACAGTCATCGAATATTATCTTGACAACTGTTACAGATATTATTGGCTTTGCTGCATTTTTGGGCTTAGCTGTTTTTGCGATGCCATGGTTAGGTTAGATAAGCTAGATTTTAAGGATACAAGACAGTCTAAACTAAGTTAGCAAAAATAAGTTTTAAAGTTTTGGTTCAACAAGTAGACTAGGCTTCGTTAGTTGGATTCGAACCATCATCAATAGTTTCACTTGGTTGAAGGATTTTGATGAGTTCGTCAGCACTAAATCTCTGTTTTGGTAAAAAGGCTACTGCACCAACATCTTCAGCAAGAATGACATAGTTTTGGTCTTCAACTTCGCTGACCATAACTATTTTCACATCAGGTAAGCTACGAATGAGCCTAAGTGCAGTTGCAAAGCCATTAAGCTCAGGCATTGCAATATCTATGACTGCTACATCTGGTTGAAGTTCTGGTATTGATTCCAGCGCTTCTTGACCATCTAAAGCGGTTGCAATGATCTCAAAACCGCTATGAGCACTTAGCAAATTTTTACTGTGATCAAGAAAAGAAATCTGATCATCAACTAGTGCAACACGGAGTGGTTTCGATAACATCCAGCTATTCTGAGCATGTTGTGCTATCCAAACCCTTACAAAATGGTAAAGCCTAATGCTACAAGGAAAGCTATCATTATGACTGTAATGATAGCTCTAAACTGACTTGTATTTTTGTACTTGGTATAAATTCTAAGCGAAGCTGGCTATAAATAAATCTTTGACTTTTATGTGATGCCTCAGGCACACGGTTTTCTATCGATAGCTAATCACTTTGTTGTGAGGGTGTTGATTACAAATATAAAACTATGAATCTCGATTATTATACGGTGGCATTTTCAGAAAACCTTACACCATATGGGTGATATCTATTCTTGTTCGCAATCCGCTCACTGATTAGCTGCTGTTGCAGCTAATCAGCAAAACGCTTTATATATCAGTTTTCTCAAAACGAAGCAATGCAATAACTGCAAAAACAGCAGCAGAAAGTAAGATACTACTGAGGCTTAAACCTAAACGTCCGAGGTAGGGTTGGGCGTATATGTCTAAGTGACTGGTGAGTAAGAAGCGCTCGAGCCATGGAATGACATCCAACGAGTACATCACGATTAGTACAGCTACCGACGCCAAAGCACCACTAACCCCTGTACCAAGCAACACAGTAAAGAGCAGCGCCATACAACTAATTGGTACAAGACTAAGGGCAGCAAGCATATAAGCTCTTAGAATCTGAAAAAGCGCAGTTCCCGCAGAGATTTCACCAACGCCCACAACGTCACCCCCTAATACACCTGTACCACCAACAAAGCTGCCATAGCCAAAAGGAAAAGCAACAAGCAAAGCAAAGATGAGCGTGAAGGCTAGCAAGATGAATGGAAACAAGCCACTAACTATGAGCTTAGAACACAACCACTGCGAGCGTGTAATGGGTTTGAGGAGCATGGTAGGAAGTGTGCCATGACGACTTTCACTACCTAGTAGCGAGGCGCTTACAATGGCAATCAAGAAGGGGAGGATAAAGTCCATTGAAGAAATGAGTGCTAGACCCGGTACTTGATAGGCTGAGATTACATAAAAACCATATTTTTCGATAATGCCTGGTGCATGTGCCCAAATCAGTGGGAAGATTGCCATAACGACAAGGCTGATTCGAACAGCATTTAAACGCCATAGTTTCATGAATTCAATTTGAATGAGTGTTAATAGCATTAGGTAGTCTCGCTATCTGTGCTTGTATTTTGACCAGTATTTTGACCAGTGTTTTGATTTGTGGTTTGAATAGTTGCGTTGCTATTCATACGCTCACGATAGTAAGCTCTCAGATTAAAGATGTCAGGACTTAGTTCAAGAATGCTGACGCCAGCATTGCTTAGGACTGTACTGACTTTTGCTAAGTCATCATTGCTAGCTAAATCAATGACGATACTATCAGCTTCTGAAATAACAGTTTTAATAAAAGGAAGCACTTTAAGGGCAGCCAATGCTTCTGGTTTTTTATCTACGACAACTCTAAATCTATCGCGACGTTGGCTTAGGTTGACTTCATCGATTAAGCGACCTTCTTCCAAGATGCCAACTTTTGTACAGTACTCAGCCACTTCATCTAAGTGATGCGTAGATATGAATACTGCTGCACCTGCTTTAGCCGAATCTTGAAGTACTTTGTGGACTAAGTGAAGACTAAGTGGATCCATGCCGCTTGCTGGTTCATCCAAAATAAGAATGTCTGGTTTTGCCAAAATAGCAGCAGCTAAACCAAGACGCTGACGCATACCTAAACTATAAACACCGACCTTGCGCTCAGCAGCATTGCTTAATTCAACTTGGTCAAGTACTTCAGCAATGCGCTCTTTGCCAATGTTGCCAATGAGCTTTGCATGTAGCTTTAAATTTTGACGACCTGTCATATAGGGGTAGAAGGCTGCAGGTGCTTCAACCACAGCTCCCAAGTGCTTTTTGACTTTTGGATCGCGAATAGGATCAATGCCTAAAAGATTAACCTTGCCTGAGCTAGGAAAGGCTAACCCGGTCATAAGCCGAATGATCGTTGTTTTACCAGAACCATTCGGACCAACCAAAGCGTATACTTCACCAGCTTTAACCTTTATATTGAGGTCACGAATAACAGGGCGTAGCCCATATCGTTTTGAAACATTGTCAACAGAGATGGCACTCCCTGAGTAGTTTAGACCAGCGTCAAGCTGACCAGTGTCAACATCTGAACCAGACTCTGATTTAGTTTTCTTTTTTAAGCCACTTGGTAGCTTTAATTTATTGCCCGTATTTAATGGAGACTTACGCTTTAAAGCAATCATTTATCCTCACGTTCTTTGTGATTGCTTATTAGGCATCACATGATTGTTTCGTGGCTAGCTAGTCTCCTCCCTGTGTGTACTAATGAGTTTAAGAGTCTTATATCTTAGTAAACTTAGTATGGCTCAGTATATCTTCAGTGTTTCTTTAGGGTAGTAAAAGAATCCGCCTTTTGGGTGTTTTTGCGTGTTATTTCTTTAGGCAGTTAGGATTCAAGTGGAAATCGACTTCATTCGTGGTTTGTAGTTTTTATGCTGTGCTTCAAACTTTAGCTAAGCTCAAATTCGTCACTTTGAATAGATTGAACGTTCGTCCTCAAAGTAATTATATAAAAACCTGATAAGATGAGTTTATGTTTAGGTCTAAGCACGAAGCAGAGACACAGTCTGCTGAAGTACTATTTGCAACGCATAAACAATTAGCACAACGTTTTAAGTGGCACCAGAAGTTGTTTATGGCAAGTCGAGTGGCTTTGGTGGTTGCTGTGGTTGGGTTACTTATCTATATACTGTTTGCCTATCGTTTGTTTTTGCAGCTTAGTCCATTGGCTTTTTTGCTGGCGTTATTCATACCTCATCGGAGTGGGCAAGAGCGTGCGCTCGAGCACATCGATGCAGATATTGGCTTAAGTTACCGTACAGCGCTTGAATATCAAGACAACAAATCTGAATTTGAACAGGTTGATTTTTCAAGTCTACTCTTAAAACGTGCTGCCTACCGTGTACGTAACCTTGAATTACCAGATTTACAACCATGGTGGCTGCCTATGCTAGTCACTAGTATCGTGCTAAGTTTAATACCCTTTTTCTTAAACGCAACACCATTGAATTTTGGTGGACGTGGTTTATTAGGTAATAGCAATTTTCAACGCCCCTTAAATCAACCACCTCCGCAAGAACCTTTAGCAGAAGAACAAGCAGAGACTGAAGATGAGCAGTTTGACGAACAAGCTGCTGAAGATGCGAGTGACTTAGATGCTCAAGATCAAGATGATGCGGACTTAGAGAGTAGTTTTGAAGATAGCTCTCAAGAACCAGATCGTAATGTTAGCGAGGCTGAAGGGGAGACGCTTTCACGTTTTCTAGATAACCTTAAAGAAAAACCACAACCCGAAGAAAATTTGACCCAACAAAATAGACAAAATCGCCAATCCTCTGAAGATGGTACATCTGAAAGTGAAGCTGAAAACTCAGAACAACCTGAATCGCAACGTGCTGAAGAAGCAAGCCGTGAAGAGGGTGAATCGCAAGAGGATTCTGAGTCAGGTGAAGAGCAAGGTGCAGGTGCAAATGAAGAAGGCGAGCAGCAAGCCAATGATGAGTCTGATGATGCACAAGAACAAGGCGAAGACGCTGCGGCTAATAGAGATGGTGAAAATGAAGGAGAAGAGGGTGGGCAAGAAGGTGCTCGACCTGACATTGGTGGTCGCCAGCAAGGTGATGAAGAAACAAACTTTGGCAGTGAAGATAATGAAAATGGCATAGGGACAGGTGCTTCAGAACCAACCCCTAATTCTGGAGAGCGTATCGAAGGTCAAATGCAGGCACCTGAATTGCTTGAAGGTCAGATTATGAGTGATGAAACAACAATAGCTGGTGAAGTTCGTTTACCAGGGTCAGATCAGGTAGAGATTCCTGAGGGCTCGAGCCCTCAGGAGTTTGACCGAGCTGTAGAGCGTGCAATTGCTGAAGGGCGAATCCCTGTCGAATACCAAGAAATCCTAAAAAATTATTTCCGATAGATTTTTGATATCAAGAAAGCTGAAAGAATTCCTTTTTGTGATTTTGAGGCTAAAGAACTAGAAACCCTGACTCTATCAAGCTTGTTTCTCTTTGTGAGAATTCTGTAAGAAGTGTTTCAGAGATTTCGGAAACCTTTCGCTAACGTTATTTCTATACTAGTGTTTCTAGTCGCGCTTGTGGTCCTGCCCCCCCGCTACTATTAACGTGACTAGAATTATTTTGTTACTCACTAGCTATTGATTCTTTGGAGGAGGAAAAAGTAACTGGTGATGCTAAAGTGTGAAACCTTAGCTCGAGCGTCCTACGATTTTTGTAGGACGCTATATTTATGCCTACTTCCAGCCAAAACTAAAATGCAGCACTTTTAACCCGACCATCAAAATTTATACATTCTTCAACTCGTTGACGTTGGACTTTAGATAGTTCATCAAGTTTGAAGTAACGGTATTCAGAATGTTCACTACTTAAAGTAATGACTTCTGTCGAATCCTTAGGATTGGCAATTAAGTGACAACGAAAAATAAGTGCATGTGAATTGTAATGGCTGTGGTAGTACATTCCGCTCATATAATCGACAACAATTTCCTGACCAAGCTCTTCGTGACATTCACGCAACAACGCTTGGTGGATGGTTTCTTGGGGTTCTAATGCTCCACCAGGCAGACCCCAATGCTTGTCGCCATAAGTGGCTTTAAGTTGCAGGACTTCGTTTTCTAAATTTGTAATGACTGCGTGCACGCTCAGTCGAAAGTGGTCGTCAAAAGCCATAAAAATCCTTAATTGTTTTGAGTATACGCTTTACGCTTTGCTCAGGTTATTAAGTTTTTCTATAAACCTTGCCATATGAGGATCACTTTTTTCTAACGGTATGTCATTTTTGTGAAACCACTGAATACTTTCAAACTCTCTAGCATCAAATTCTAAAGGCTTAAACCTATCGCCTTTTAATACCAAAAAATGAATCAAGAATGTCATAATGTTTCATATATTCAAAGGTCAGGAAGTGCTTATCTTTTGGTTCTCTTGACGATATAGACAACACTATAATCATAACTTTTATCTTTCAGGTTAGTATAAGACATACCAAAGTGAAATATCTATATGCCCAGCAGTTAAACCAACCGTTTTTGTTGAAGTTAACATCAAGGGTACATCTATCAGGAATTTTGCGACAATACCTAATTCTTCATCTACTTCTCGCAGTACGGTCCTATAAGGATGTTCCGCAGTTCAACTTGACCACCTGTTGGTAACCATAGTTGGGCTTTTTATGGTTTACCAGAAGTAGATAATCACCATCGACTAAAACGAAATAAGCTACTAAGTGTTTTGGTGGTGTAGCAGGTTTTTCTACACGACAAAGGTCTACACCTGAGTTAATCCAAGCCAGTACCGCATGTTGATCTTGTTCTTCATGTTTATCTAAAGGAATAATTGCTTTAACTTCATTGTATATATGTTGTCGCATTAAACTTCTCCATACGTTCAAGGCTAAAGCTTAGAATACCTTAAGGGCAGATTAAATGGTGAATACGCTAAAATGCTAAATGAATGATCAAGGTTTTATAGATGGCAAGTTTTGGTCGATTTGTAATCTAATGAGCTTAGGTCTTTTGTCTGCTTGAACAAGAAAAGCCCATCATCAAATATTTGATGATGGGCGCTAAATGCATTTCTTAGATGCTTACTTAAATTTTTTCCAACTATCATAAACTTTCTTGTAAAAAGGATCGTTCGCCGCTCTATTGTTTTGGAAAGCTTCTGAGTATATTGCTAAAGTATCGCGAACACTTTGAGGAAAGGCAAGCACAGTAACGCCACTGTTTATGATATTCGTTAAACCTTGAGCATTTAAGCTTTTGTATCTATTTGACATGGTAACTGATGTGTTGTCAGAAACAGACTGGATTACATTTTGTAAACGAAGGGGTAAGGCATTATATTTATCTAAATTTACGTAGAGTGATAATGCCGCATTTTTTTGTCCCCAATCAGGCGAAGGATAGTAAACAGCACCTGATAAGTGTAGATTGTTTTGCCAATCAGCATAGGCGCCAGACCATTTTACAGCGTCAATTTTGTCATCTTGCAAAGCACTATATAAAGGTGATATTTCAACAAGCTCAGTATTTTCTGGAATGTAGACACCAGCACTCGAAGCAACTGAACTAGCAATACCTGCCATGCGCCACCTTAATCCCTCTAGTTGTTCTGGAGTTGTAATAGCTTCTCTGAACCAGCCAACAGATTTGTCACCAGATGTTCCAGCTTTAAAGGCAATGATATTATCAGGCGCATTTAACTCATTCCAAAGAGCTTGACCTTCAGCCTTTAACCAAGCGTCGTGTTGTTCTTCGCTTAAGCCAGAAGGTTGACTCGTAAAAAAGTCATGTGCTGGGTTTTTATAGCGGTACAAAGATGTGGCTGTATGACCCATGTCAAAAGTGGCATCAGAAACGTCATCGAAAACACTTGAATTAAAGCTTGTTGTAGGTGCAGTAATTGTAATGTTTAATTGATTTGAGCTTTGAGCACTAAATTGTGGTTTTAAGGTGTTGAGGAGAATCGTGTGAATAGGTTCATAGAGGCTAGATTGACTTGGCCATGAACTTGTTAGACGCCAGTTATAGACTGTTGTGTCACGCACTACATTTATTTTAAGGGTATCGTTGCCACTTAGACTATCTTCATCTGTAGCTTTTATGAGTAGCTCAAAGGATGGCGTAACGTCGTGGTTAATTCTTTTTGCTAAACTCAGTTGACCTGTTGTTGAATCTAAAGAAAAGGTGTCATTGTCATTGCCACCTATAATTTCGTAGGTTAAATTTGAACTGTCAATATCTGTAGCTTGAACCGTCGTAATGATGGCATTCTCTTGAGCAAGTTCTTCAATGCTATAGTTTCCACTATTATCAAGAACAGGTGCATCAAGACAATCAAATGCAGCATTTAAAGTTACACTTTCGCCATCTGGCCTTGTTAAGACCACATCACTAGTTGCAGTCGCTGGATTTTGAACTATAGCTGTTTTACCTGTTACAGTGGTGCCAAGCGTGACTTTGACGTCTTTACCGCTTGACGACTTAACCAATTCCTCCGTACCTGTTACCACAATATCTGTCAGTGAGGCACCACAAACTTTAATGTCTAGGGATTGGTCATAGCCTTCGGTTGCATCAAAAATATTTTCTCCTGTAAGCGTTACATTTACGCCACCAGAATTGCTGCCTTGTGTAGGGGAAATGGAACTGAGCGTAGTTATGTCAACAGGTGTGGTAGAAGAACAACTAACTAAAATAAAAAGTGTGGCAAGTAATAAACTAATAGAGAGATAGTGTTTCATTTTTTTCCTTCTTATAAATGGATTTATAATATTTAGGTCAGTCGTACTAAATCAAAAGAGTGTGGTATCAGGGTAGGTTTTGTTAGATTGAGCCTTATTGAGTGTGACAACATTCTTAATTCACTAATAGGTTAGGTTTGAGTTTCTCAAAGCTAGCGGATAAGTGTAACAAAAAGGTATTTGCATAGTATGTGAAAATTTAATTTAACACTCATGTTTGTGATTCGTGATTTTTAGTAGTGAATGGAGTTACAGATTCAAAGTAGGAACATCACTCTCAGGGTACATCTCTTTCAAGTAAGTTAAGAAAACCCTAATCGCAGGAACTTTTAACATACTAGGCAGTATAGAAACACCAATACCACGTTCTAAACCACCTTCAATTTCTACAATCTTTGCTGTTTTTGGTGGCTCATCAATTGCAAGCTCAGGTAAAACCCCAATCCCTAATCCTTCGGAAGCCATACGTACAATTGTTGAATCCGATTGTACTTCGTAAAGAGGTTTGTTGCTTAAGCCTAAGGAGTCCATGTGCCTGTGTACGCGTTTAGCACAGCCATCTGCTTCATCCATAATCAGGGTTTCATTGGCTATATCGTCCCAAGTAAAAGTATTTCTAGAATCGTTGGCAACGGTTATAACTTTGTAAGGGTCACGTTTGACTTCCCAGGTGAGCAGTTTTGAATCATCTTTTAGTGGTAAATCGTATTCAAAAAATGCAATATCTGCATGGTGCTGTATGAGCAGTAAATTCTCTTCGTGATCAACAAAGTCTGAACTTATAAATTCAAAGCTGAGTTTAGGGTGTTTCTTTCGTAGTTTCATGATGATAGGCGGCACGATTCGCCCGCCCGCACTACGGAAGGTAGCAATCTTTAGTTTACCTTCGATGCCTTTTGCGCCCTTTTTGTAACTACCACTAATTTGTTCAATCGCTGCTATGTGCTGTTGGATGGCACGGATGTGCGGCACGATTTCTTTGCTTGGGTCACTTTCTTTCGCGCCAAACCTGCCACGTTCCAACAGTTTGATGCCCAGTTCGCGCTCGAGCTCCGAAACATTATAACTGACTGCCGATTGTGCCTGTTCTAGGTCAAGTGCAGCATTCGAAAAGCTCCCTGTTTCAACAACTTTTAGTAAGGCCTCGAGCTGAGCAATCTTCATAACCTACAGTTTAAAACATTGTGCCTACTTCATGTAACAGTCATCTATCAATTTTTTTGATAGATAGTCTCGGAATTATCAAACCTATGCTTTGATTCTTAGCAAGCAAAGTCCTATTGTTTAGTTCATAGGAGGTGCTCATATGTCAAGCATCAGCATCAAAACAGGATTTGGTCGTAGTAAGAGAACGCAACAACAACAGCAGAAATCAGAAGCGATACAAACTTTCCCAGTTTTTGGAATCATGGTTATGATTCTGACATTAGCACTTTTAAGCGTACTACTTTTTGCTCAACCAGCAGCACCACTTTCAAACTATAGTGCAGGTATAGCCCCACAAACACTTTCAATTTCTGGAGCATTTACCAGTCGCATCGCACTAGAAGATGCAGCAGTTCACTGCTCATCTACTGGCGTAGTCATTAACGGTACAAGTCCAATAGCATACAACCTAAATTACGCAATGGTTGCAGCAGCAGCTAGCACAAACCTAAGTATTGATGGAACAAACACACTTACACTAAGTTTTAATAGTGCAACTGCTGGTATTGCGCCAAATGTATTTACTGCCTACGATGGTGTAGTCTTTTCACAAAATGGTCGTACCTATATAAATGCAAATCTTACAAACAACGCAGGACAACCACTTTACGTAAATGCAACAGTTGCTTGTAACTAAATTCGGATAATTAGGAGAAAAATAATGTATGATCCAGCTTTAGTATTAGAACAACTTACCGGAATTCGCACTATGCAAGCGCAACAAGAACGTGAGCTAATCCGTATGAGTAAAAAGAGCAATCCTCTAGGTTTTAGAGGTAGTGTTAAAAGAGCATTTCGTTTAAAACGCTTTAATAAACAGGGATAAAGAATTCCCCGAAGTATTACAACAAAATAAGCTAACTATATAACCCTTACTTTCAAGTTTTTTGAAAGTAAGGGTTATGCTATATAGATGAAGAAACAAAAGCCTAAAGTTATCATCGTTAGTGGTTCGATCAATTCAGGTAAGACTAAAACCAGTAAATACTTAGTAGGACGTTTTGAAAATACGGCACATGTTCACGGCGACTCGCTACGTCATTTTGTAACATGGCAAGCTTTAGAAGATTCTATCTCAATTACACATCAAAATATAATCAGTGTAGCCAAGAATTTTTTGGAAGATGGATATAACGTTGTTATTGATTATCCTTTTTATAAAGAACATTTTGAAAGATTATCTACTGCATTAAGTAGTCTTTCAGATTCTATACATGCTTTTGTTATGTCGCCACCGCTAAAAGCTGCTCAAAAACAAAGGGGTGAACGAGTTTTAAGCCAGCAAGAAGTAGATAGAATTGCCTACCACTACCAAACTAATTTACACAATCCTGAATTTGGTATATGTATAGATAATTCGAAGCTAACGCTAGAAGAAACTGTAGAGCTTATATTGACTTATCTAGACGATACACCTTAGTATCTAAAGATGTCTGATGTTTCAACCACTCCCTTAATCATCAATCTAACCAGTCCGCATGTAGAAGCCTATAAAAAGATTCGGTTAGAAGCTCTTCAGAATAACCCAGAAGCTTTTGGATCTTCGTATGAAGAAGAAGTAGATAACCATCAAAAGTTTGTAACTCGCTTAGCTCAAGATAGCTCAACAAGCTTCGTACTTGGGTGTTTTGAGGGTGACTCACTGCTTGGGATTGTAGGTTTTGCTCAAGAACGCTCTCTGAAACGGTTACATATTGGTGGTATCTATAGTATGTATGTTACGGCCAGTGCAAGAAAAAAGGGCTACGGCAAATTGTTGGTTGCGGAGGTGTTAAAGCGAGTTGCTTTGGTACCTGAAATAGAACAAGTACATCTTCAAGTTGTATCAACAAATGTAGGTGCTATCAAACTATACGAGCATTTTAAGTTTGAAACCTACGGTGTGGAGAATCGAGCGCTTAAAGTTGGTGATAGGTTTTATGATGAAAACTATATGATGTTAATGCTCAAGGGTTAAGGCATAAAATTCGAAATCTTGTATAGTGGTCTTAGTATGTCTGATTCACAAGTAACTACAATTACAACCAAAGGAACATTCGAAGAAGTTATCTCAAAAGTTTCACCAGAGATGCAAGAAATAGCAGTTGCTGCAAGGAATTTGTTAATAGAAGTTATGCCCGATATAACTGAAGTACCTTGGGGACAACAAAAGATTGCTGGCTATGGTGTTGGCCCTAAAAAAATGTCTGAACATTTTTGCTACATTGCTCCATTTAAGAAGCATGTTAATTTAGGGTTTTTCTATGGAACCGAATTACCTGATTCTGAAGGCTTGCTTGAAGGAGTAGGTAAACCCATGAGGCATATAAAATTGCGTTCACTCGATGATGTTAAACAGCCTGCGGTCAAAAAACTTGTAAAGGATGCGAGTCAGCATTTGCCTAAGCTAAAGTAAACGGGTGCGTCCCGTTAGATGTTGAATGAATATCCAGACCAATCATTAGAATATTCCAGTTAATAGGGACGCACCTTGCAAGTTTTTAAAAGCAAAAAACTTCTATTTGTGCTAACCCCATTTTCAACCTTGGATGGAACGCACCCAAAGTAAACTATATAAGTGTTAGGGAGGCTTAGCTGATTTATGAAAACATTTCGAAAAATTGATATATATGTGTCTATGTTTTTGCTAGCAGTTTTGATTGCTGCTTTATATGGAGCAGTACATAACCAAATAAGTTATTCATTTTCTAGCGAATACTTTACACATTTTAAATTTGTTCAGTTTGGTCTGCTTTGGGCGCAAGACACGCAAAGGTTAGGTGCAGCTTATGTTGGTGTGCTTGCAACTTGGTGGATGGGGATTATACTATTTTCTATTTTGGGCTTGTTTGGATTTATGTTTCCGTCACCTAAACAAATGGCGCTCGAGCTTTCCCGATCCCTCATCATCGTTGTAACGATTGCCCTCATCACAGGAATTCTTGGGTTACTCTATGGCTTTCTAGTTGTAAATGAAACTTCAATCTCCAACTATTCTAAATGGCTCTGGCCTGATGTAACACATCCTATTCAGTTTATACGCGTTGGTTTTATGCACAACGCAAGTTACCTAGGTGGATTGATGGGATTGATTGGTGGTGTCTTTTATCTCATCATGCGTAAAAGAAGCATTTCAGCTAAACAATAAACTTCATATGATTTCAATAGTGTATGCTTGTAATTTATGAGGATACGTGCAGGTATTATACTAATTTCAGACAACAAAATTGCTTTTGTTAAACGGGTTAGAGACGGTAAAACTTACTATATTGTTCCAGGTGGCGGGCTTGATGAACGTGAATATATAGAAGATGCAGCAATTAGAGAAGCTCAAGAAGAGTTAGGCGTTTTGGTAAGAGCTGAACGCCTATTATTTATTGTTGAACGTTTAGAGCATGGACGAGTTATGAATCTACAAATGTACTATCTTGTCAAAATGGTTAGTGGTGTTTTTGGTTCAGGCGATGGGGAAGAGTTTCATCGCCCAACAGAACGAGGAAGCTATGAAGCTGTTTGGATGTCGTTGGATGATTTAAGTCAACATAACTTTTACCCAACTGTAGTAACTGATTATATACACGAACATGGCATGCCTGAGCAGATTGTGTATTTGCGAGAAGAACATAATTACCCCACCTAGGATTGACTTTTAAATTAAATGAACCTAAGCAATTTCTACGGATTTGAAATTAACTATTCTAGAAGAAGTCAATTTTAAATTTTAGACTTGACTGTTCAGTTTATTAAATTGCTAATCCTTAAGTATTTTGGTTTGGAAATAATATAGAAACTATGGAGAATATGGGAATGAAAACACCAACCGAACAACTTGCGCTTTGGTCAGATAAGCTTCGTGATATGTCTGCTCTTGGTTTAATGTACTCTAAAAATATTTATGACCGTGAACATTATCAAGCGATACAAATTATAGCTATGGAGATGTTTGCTCTTGTTAGTGATGAACCTATTGAAGAAATTGAAACCTTAAAATCACTCCATTTTTCACGCCCAACTCCTATTGCTGTTGCCGATGCTGCTGTTATAGATACAGAGGATCGGATACTACTTATTCAACGTGCTGATAATCATATGTGGGCAATGCCAGGTGGCATGTTAGAAGTGGGAGAGACGCCTGCGGAGGGCGCAATTCGGGAAACACTTGAAGAAACTGGTGTGCACTGTTTAGCAAAAGACCTTGTGGGTGTTTTTGATTCTCGCCATATGGGTAGCAAAAATAGTATGCACTTTTATACGATGACATTTCTATGTGAACCAGATAGTTCTAAAGAGATTGAGCTTGCAACCTTTGCCCATGAAACATTGGGATTTGACTGGTTTTTAGAAACTGAATTGCCTGATGCTATTGATGTTGGACATGTAACTCGTATACCAAAGGCTTTTGAGATGTGGAGGAATTCGGGCTCGAGCTATTTTGATAGCCCTGATTGATTAAACTCTCAACATTGAATTACTCAGCAATGTTTTAATTCGCATACTAGACTTTTTCTAAAGGCTATACTTCTTTCATGCGTACACTTGCAGAAAAATCAACCCTAGAAGACATCAAAGAACGTTTTGACAACGATGTTGAACGATTCTCAAATTTACAAACAGGTCAGTCAGCAACTATCGACGCACCCTTAGCGATGGAGCTTATTACCCAAGCAGCAGTAACCTGTACACCAAGTGCAAAAACAGTTTTAGACATAGGCTGTGGTGCAGGCAACAACACCCTTAAACTTCTACAAAATCTCAATCCACTCGATTGCGATTTGATTGATCTAAGCCAGCCTATGTTAGATAAGGCAGCCGAGCGAGTTGGCGCA
>CALHRJ010000374.1 GCA_938038395.1 uncultured Deinococcales bacterium
CCGCCAAGAGAGCGTGGTAAATATCAAGGTTTGGTTGGCGCTGTCTTTGGTATTGCTAGTGTTATCGGCCCTTGGATTGGTGGTTTACTAACTGACTTTGGTGGAGGACTCATTCCGGGTATTGAAGGCTGGCGCTGGGTCTTTTATGTTAATCTACCCGTAGGTGCTTTAGCACTGTGGTTCATCATTACAAAAATGCCAACCTTACCACCGAGAGAAGCAGGGCAGTCTTTTGATTTTGTCTCGGCTATATTTTTAGTATCAACGTTAGTTCCTTTTGTATTGGCCTTACAACTAGATAAAACCACCTACCCTTGGGGTAGCCCCACAACACTGATTATGTTTGCAATTGCTGCAATCATGCTCTTACTATTTATACTGTCATCACTTCGTTCGAAAAATCCATTGCTTGACCTAAACTTATTTAGAAACCGAGTATTTACCACTGCAAACACAGCATCGTTTTTCTTAGGCGCAAGTTTTTTGTGCGTCATTATTTTCTTACCACTCTTTATGGTGAACGTTTTAGGTGTTAGTGCAACCCGAGCTGGTGTAAGTCTGATTCCATTATCTTTAGGTGTAGTCTTTGGTGCGATTGTTTCTGGGCAGGTTGTGTCTAGAGTTGGCACATACAAGTGGTTGATGCTACTTGGCGGTAGTGTGTTACTTGTAGGGATATATCTGCTCTCTACAATGACTGCAGATATTAGCTATGGTCGTGTTGTGTTTTACATGATTGTTTGTGGTCTTGGTATTGGCCCGTCTTTCCCTCTTTATACCTTGGCAATTCAGAACGCTGTAGATATAAGTAAAGTGGGTCAAGCTACAAGTTCATCGCAGTTTTTTAGACAGATTGGTAGTACGGTTGGTGCTGCTATTTTAGGTACTGTACTAGCTACTTCACTGGCTACGAATTTTGGTAGTGCTGCTTTGCCAGATGTAGCTGGTGTAGCAGAAGCGCCTAACTTTACTGAAGGTGCTGCGTCACGTGGACTTGCTGATATTGCACCGCAGGTTAAGGCTGAATTTGATAAGACTTATGGATTAATTGAGAAAGTGATTCGTGAAGGGGATGAGGGGGCTCGAGCCGCCCTATTAACCAATCCAAATCTCCCCGAAGCTCTAATTTCTCAACTAAGTACTGCCCCTGACGCAAGCAGCGAGTCAGCACCTAATCCAGATGCCATGTTGACTGCAATCCGTAGTCAATTAGATGCTCAAGCAGAAATTGTAACAACTGAGGTTACAGACACAGTTAAAGGTGTATTTGCCGATGCAATTGCTAAACTTTATAGATATTTGTTAATCCTGACAGTCTTGGGCTTTATAGCTACGCTATTTGTACCTTCAATAGAACTTCGGAAAACGATTGAAGTTGAAGAGACTTCTACGTAGGGAACTAAAGATATCAGAAGCGAAATAGTTAATCAGTTATTAGGGGAATACTTTACATTTAAAAGTTTGTTGATTGTTATTAAACGGTAAAATAAATAAATCTTGAGTATCTGTTTTTCCAAAAAAACATAAGTTGCCTTCTGTTAAATTTCTTTGTGAATCTACAAGCTTGAATGTTAAATCAAAACCTGAACTCAATTGATCAACACCAAATATTTTGACTAAATCCTGCCGCACAACAACTTCAAAGCTATTAAGTTCTAAAGCAAAATCACTTTCGTAGCCAAACCAGCGCCTAATTTCCTCACCAGGTTGTATAGGTGCCCAGCCACTAATTCTCAAGGTATTATCTTGAGGGGTAAAAGTGGCCCAATCTATATAACCACCCACATTTTTATTCTGATAAGCATCACCATTCAATCGTTCAAAAGAAATAAGTTTTTTGATGCTATCTGACTTTATACTTTTTAGATAAGTCACACTATCTAAAGTAGCTGCTTTTTCTTTTACGAACTTTTCCAACCATTCAGGGGAATAGTCTTCTAGAGAAGAAAATTTATAGTTTCCAAGATTGGTAATGCTGATTGTCACTTCAGCTTTAGTTGTCTGAGAACTAACATCAATATTTAAGACATGATCATATGCATGATCATACAGCCCTGAAGCAATGAACTGTACATTTTCATTATACTTATGCGATATTAAAGGGTAATTTTTACCAACATCACTAGCTAACCAATATACACTTTTCTGAGCCTCTGGAAACTCATCCAAAATGTTTAAAAATGTTTCTGCGGTTTCCTTAGCTGCTTTAACGGGAGTATTTGTCAGACTGGCCGCTTGTTGTAGTTCAGGCAAAAAATCTAAAAATAAAGGTCTATGTGTAAATACAAAGACATTTTTGATAGTCTTATTCTGGAGCGCAGTAGTCAATTTATCTATTAACCAGTCTTGGTTTTCTTTTTCTAACTCTTCAAACTCAGAGCTGATAACTAAAAACAGGTTTGCTCCATGAACAAAGTCAATAGTTTTACCAAATCTATATTGTTCTACAAAACAAAAATCCTGATTACCAGCAGAATTAAAAACAGGCATGTCTAAGCGGTTAAGTAAACTAGTTTCTAGTACAGCAAAAACTTGAGGGAAGCAACGTTGAACTATATCTCCACCAAAAATTGTAAA
>CALHRJ010000375.1 GCA_938038395.1 uncultured Deinococcales bacterium
CTACATCTACCGTATGGAACGCCCGTTTGATTTGCCAACTACCATCATGAGCGCAAGCCTCTCAGATAACGATGGTAATCCTGTCTTGATGTTAAGTGCTAGCCCACGCCACGCTGTTTTCAAGGAAGCTGTTCTACACCCCTTTGAGTCACACGTTTACCGCAAACTCAAGTACAGCGAAGACAAAAAAGGTTTAGTAGAAGGCAAACGCCTACTTACTCAAGAAATGCTCGTTGACCTAGCAGACGAACTTTTTGCACACGTCCACTAAGACTCTTCGTAACGTGGGCAATAGCCCACCAAGTGAATTACAAAATATTTAAGATACTGAAAAAGCTTAAAACAAAATATTGTTACAATAATTTTTGAGCAATGAATTGAAAGGCTTGGTGGGGTGCGTTCCACGCACCAAGTGCAAAACAAGTGTCAGTCATTGAGTCAAAAGAACACAATATAAGATTTTGACTTTATCGTCGTAATAGTTGTAAAAACAGATGGAATTTTAGGAAAAAAAAGGCGGTGCGTAGAATGCACCCTACGAAATAACCTAAAGACACAATCAATCATGTGAATTTTAGACTTAGTAATAGCTAAGGTGATGTCACACATCACCTTTTTGTTTTTGAAAGCTAGACATGAATTTTTTCAAAAAGTTAAGACAAAAAAAAGCAAAAGATGCTGATGAAACTAAAGAAGCTGTTAAGGAAGCTTCGAATCTAGATAGCTCACAAGACCAAAAACTATTGTTCAAAGCAGCTTATGGTGGACAATGTGGTGTTTGCAACTTTGCAAAACTTGTATCAACCAGCAAAGACAGTCACTTCATTATGTGTAGCCACCCACAGCTACCCAAATACCAAGGGCAACCTGTTTTGAATTGTAATTTTGTGGCGTTTAGAAAACCTTTTACAGACTAGCGTTAGAGGCAAGGTCTCTTAAGCCTTCTAAGTTCGTTGCAATACTTGCTTTGTCATTAAACACTGCGCTACCTGCAACCAGAACATTCGCACCAGCTAAGGCTGCATTAGCAATGGTCTGGCTATTTACGCCACCATCAATTTCAAGGTCGCAGTTTGGGTTTATATCTTCAATCCATTCACGAAGTTGCGCAATGCGGTTTAGGCTTGTAGGAATAAACTTCTGCCCACCAAACCCCGGGTTTACGGTCATAATCAGTGCAAGATCAAGGTAAGGTAAGGCTTCTTTAAACACATCAAGCGGTGTAAGTGGGTTAACGGCTAAACCAACTTTGCAACCAAGCTCTTTAATCTGTTGTAATGCTCTATGACCATGCGCTGTAGCTTCAGCATGAACCGTAATGATATCTGCACCAGCTTTAGCAAAATCCTCTAAATAGCGTTCTGGTTGAACAATCATCAAGTGAACATCTAGAGGTATATCCACTGCTTCCTTACAGGCTTTAACAGCAATAGCACCAAAGCTTATGTTTGGTACAAATTGACCATCCATAACATCTATATGTAGGTAATCAGCACCTGCACTGGCAGCGTCTTGCACTTGAGCTGCTAGGTTTCCAAAATCGGCAGCTAGAATTGAAGGAGCGAGCTTTAAGGTTTGCACTTATTTAGTATAAGGGAGACCCGTTTAGCTTTGTAGTGTCTTAGGAGTTAGTGCTAGGAGTTATAGGAGTCGTTTAGCTGCACAATTTCTATGCAGTTTGCTATCTCGTAAACCTTTTTATGTAAATGGTTGATTTATTGGCAGTAAATCGTAGCTATCTTTAATCTCTGTTTCAAAATACATTTCCAAAATCTATAAAACTGTGAGTGAATTAAATTATAAGTTTTAAATAGACGCTTGTCTTAGGTGATGTTTTTCTAATAACTAACCTTTAGATTGCTAGATAACAGGCTCTGTTTTCAGGAGTTGCACACTAACCTTTGAAAGCTGTCTTCCCCTACAGTGTTCAAAAAAGTTTTTAATATTTATAGATATTAGATCTAGTTATACTTTACCCCTTTGGAGAACCCATGAGATTTCTGCCCTCAACAAAAGCTATGTTACTGCCTATATTCCTATTTTTATTGTTAGGTAGTGTCGCATGTGCACCAATTAGTCAAAATGCTATCAATTCTCAATATGGTAGTGCACCTTATTACGAGATATTTAATGGCTTTATGACCAGCAATAGTGGCTCGGTTGCGCTCGAGCAAGACGGACCCGTCTATAGCTACGAAGATAGCAATATTATGCTTGGCTTAGGCTTCCCTTCTCAAAGAAATAGCCCAACAGGATTTTCACTTTTCATTGAAAATCATACAGAAGAAGACATTCATGTTTTATGGAATGAATCAAGCATCACTTTGCCCAATGGTAAAGTTTCAGGTGTTATCCATAAAGGTGTTAAGTTCGTAGATAGAAACAATCTACAACAGCCAACAACTATTGCTGCAAATAGCAGAATAGATGAGTATGTAGAACCAAACACCAATATTTACTACGATACAAGTAGTATTGGTTATGGTGGTGTTTGGCAAGTCACCCCACTATTTTCAAATGATATTTTGCAAGCTGGTTTATCTACAGGCTTAAACCTTCGTGTCATGAAAAATGGTGCTAAGGAAGATTACCGATTTAACTTTGTAGCAAAACAAACGAATTAGTTCAACAAGTAGTTACATAAGCTGCTTAGGGTGCATCCGCTTTGTGGAGGATAGGTAGAAGATAACGTAAGCAGCGTGTTTTTAAGCGTAGCGCAAAAACTGCCAAGGTGCGTCCTTCTGCCCCGATTTGTGATGTTGAATGATTTTATATCATCTGCCAATCTGCAGACGGACTCAGCTGCTTAAGTTCTATATCAAATTAAGGCTCATAGTGATACTATTTCACTATGAGTTTTCGTTTGTTTTCACGCTGTCCAATGCCCTTAGCCACAGCCTGTACAGACCCCAATCAGGGTGAGGGCTTTGAACTATGTTGGTCAGAAACTAGCATCATGGGTGTGGTGAATGTTACCCCAGATAGCTTTAGTGATGGCAATAAGTATCTAGCAGTGGATACTGCTGTCAGTTATGCCAAACAGCTAATTGAAGATGGTGCGTTTGT
>CALHRJ010000376.1 GCA_938038395.1 uncultured Deinococcales bacterium
CCATATATTCATAGCCAATGCTTTCCAAAGCAGTGATTTTTTCTGGTAGAAGTGGTGTTGGATAAGCATCAATAGCAATATCAATACAAGGGTTTGCAGGCATGTTAGGAATGCTGGTTGAACCGATGTGTGCCATCTTGAAAATTGCGCCACCATTTTTAGATAAACCAATTGCGTTAGTGATGTTGTGGCGCTCGAGCTCAAACTGTTGCGCCCAATAAGGGTTATAGGGAGTTAATATGATAGGAAGGTTCATAACTTTTTGTATAAATTAAGTTTTGTTGTGAGTTCTCAAGTGGTGTAGATAAGGCACACACCATCTAGCATCTGGTTTACGCACATCTTGTTGAATATGACATGTTACTTCAATCGCTGTTGCATTTTCAAAGCTGATGCTTCCTAAAAGAGAAGCTTCAGGACCGCCTGAACCTTGTTCAGTATAACTTAGTAATTCATAAGTGAGTGTTGCACCGTTTGCAAATTTTAAATTCTGGTTACTATTTCTACTATTAAAGTTTGTAGGGCTGGTAGGTTGGTATAAGCTAATTTTAAATTGCTCTCTTGAGTCAGGTTTAAAGTCTATAAAAGTAATGTCAGAATTCGGAGGAGTTGTGATACTTGCCTCAGGAGGAAGAAACAAGCTGACCTTCGTATCAGAAAGTTCAAATTCTGCTTTAACAAGTTTTGATGTGTCTGCTGGTTTCAAATTATTAGAGCAAGCACTTAGGATTAAGATGAATATAGCTAAACTAAGAATACGAAGCATATAGATTCACTTTACTGCAATAGTTTATGTGAACCATCACAGGACGGCATTTTCTTAGATAGTCCACAGGTACAATCATGTATGCCATAACCATCAAGAATTCGCTGCACATATTTTTCAATTCTAGCTTCACGAGTTTTGGACTGCTTTGCCGCGTTAAAAAAGAGGGTATAACCTCTTTGCCGTCCTGGGGTTAGGGCTTCAAAAGCGGTTTTAAAGGCTGGGTCTTGAGTGAATTTGCCATGTAACTCTTCAGGAAATTCTAGGTCAGTATTCTTTTTGGATTCAACGGTTAAGCCAGCTTTTTCGACTTCGATAGCCTCTTGTATGTAAGATTTAATTGTTTTGGATAGTTCTTCGATTTCTTGAACAGATGTGAATTTAATCAGGCGAGATGATTGCGTATTCTCTCCAGGTTTTAGCAGAATACTCATTTCATCTTTGAGTAGTGCACCTTTAAAGAAGCCGAGGTCACAGCTTTCTTTTTGGTAAGAGAGAATGGCTATGTTTTTCTTGTTAAAGGTATAGCAGGGTTGCTTCCACTTTAATTCTTCGCTGAGTTCACAGGCCAAGAGGATGGCTCTTAGTGCTTGTATTTCTGCTTGCCATTGTTGAGATTTGGATATGAATTCGTCGATTTTGGGGTTCATTGTTAAATACATTTATAGCATAAAAGAAAAAAAATCCGCTACTGAAAGGTAGCGGATTTTTTAACTCAACTAAAGACTTTAGTTTAGGCTTACATAAGTGTTTAATGAATTAGTATTTTGCCCAAGACCTACAAACTGAATAGATGCATTATTCACTACTACTTGTGGTGCTTCGTTACCTTCGACCATACTCACAGTTACAGTACGTATATCATTACCCATTTCTAAACGAACTGTGGCTGCTATATCTCCTTGCCACACACACTGAACATTTAGTGGGCAACGGTTATCGTTTATCGATTGTACGGTTACAATTAGACCATTGTTCAATTGATAAGTTTGTCCTGCTGAAAACTCAAAAAACCCACTGAGGTTTGTTGTTGGGGGTAATGTAGCTGGAATTCTTGATCTAGGCGGTAAAGTATTGTTGTTACCATATACAGCCTGTATAAATTCATCGTATGAGTTATAGCCAGAAAAGTGACTGGTTGGTGTAGTTCCTGAACGAGGCCCTAGAGTATAGTTATTACCATATACTGCGCGCATAAATTCATCGTATGAGCCATAGCGATAATAGTCACTAGTCGCTGGAATTCCCGACCGAGGTCCTAGAGTATTGTTATTACCATATACAGCTTGTATAAATTCATCATAGGAGTTAAAGCGATAATAGTCGCTGGTCACTATATTGTTTCTATATGGAACTATTAAACTACGAAGTGTGGAAGTAGTTGGAACACAATTATTATTACCATATACAAAAAGCGATAAGAGACCTTGATAACCACAAGGATCAACGGTTGTGGTTCGTGCATTTTGATTGGCATAGTAGTTGTTTAAGTAATCTTGATAACTAGCAAAACCATTGAATGAATTTGTGTTGACACTCGGTGTGACTTGTACTGTTGGTGTAAATGTGGTTGTTCTGCTTTGCTGTTGCTGGTTTTGTGCATAGTAATTATTTAGATAGTCTTGGTAACTTGCAAAACCATTGAAGGATTGTGCTAATCCACTTGTCGTGAATAATGCCAGAACTGCTATGAAGGCTATGTGTAGAACTTTGGGCATGTGTTTGTCCAAAGTTTGGGCGGATTGTTTACGGTGTTTCATGATTCTCCTTTACTAATTAATATAACGTCTACCTAGACTATTAAATTCTAAAATGAAGAAGACAGAACGTTGATTTACGCAAAACAGCATTAAAGAACTTAGGTGGTTATTCTATAATTAATTACGATAAAGCTCAAGCTTTTTGAGCTGTTTTGGGGGTTTTTGGTTTTTTGGGAATTTACTAGATATAGAATGGTTTAGTTTGAAGCAAGTCTTTTAAGAATGCTGAATTTGGTATAGCCATTCTAAACATTATGTAAACATGAGTTTTTAATCTGTAATCGGCTTATTTTGACTCAACTATGATGAGGTTCTAAGTGTTATTGTTGGCTCGAGCTACTTCGCAGATATTTAAAAAACCCTCACGCATGTTAGGTCGTTTATCTATTTTCACGTGATAGGCATAACCCAAACTTAAGATATATTTATAGCATAAAAGAATAAAAAAAATCCGCTACCTTTCAGCAACGGATTCAATTTGGTTCAATTTGGTTCAATTTAAAACTTTAGTTGATTTTATTAATCTTTAAGGCCCAAAGTTAATCACATTGCCAGTACCAAAGATGTCGTAACGCTTCTGCGATGAGCTAGGCCCTGTCTTTATGCCTGTTTCTACTGGACCCGTCCCCCCAAGGTCATTACCAAATGCCCAAAGTTCAACCCCAGCACCTTGCGTGCTGGTACGCCCATCTCGAATAGAAAAGTGAACACTAAGTTCGCCCACACCTTTAATGGTGTTGTTACCTGCTTCAGCCGTGCCAGCAGAGGCTGGTTTACCTAAGTCAATCACGGTTGATGCTCCAAATATGGCAAGGCCACTTCCACCATTGCCCGTAATGCTCGAGCCCCGTAATTTAATCAGGTTCGCACCTGAAATATGAACACCATCGCTGTCATTGTCAGTAACAGTTACAGTATTAAGGTCTAATTCTCGAAGCGTATCAATGTTAATGCCAGCCGTAATAACCCCTGTGACCGTTTTACCATTACCCATTACACTCGAGCCTGTCATGCTTAGCTTACCGACCGTTATTGAAGCTGTCTCAGCAGAGACACCATAATAATCATTGTTACTAAAGTTTGAGGTATTTAGGTTAGCATTGCCCCCTTCTAATTTAAAGCCATTGTTATTGCTAGTTGAGGTCACATTTGTGAGTGTGGTTGTTCCACCAGAAACCATAATGCCATTGCCATCAAGTGCTTCAAATCGTGTAGTATCAAAAGGACCAACAAAGTTTTGAACTGTTAGCTTGCTGAGTGATGTTGTGCCAGAAGCTGAGCTAAGCCCGTTGTTATTGGCAGGTGCACCTGTACCATCTATAATCACACCTGCTTGACTTTCTCCTTCAATCGTTAAGCCATCAACAGCTTGAGGAAAGCTTTCGCCTGATGCTGTGTTGTAAGTACCATTTTGTAAGACGATATTGTCCGTTGAACTAGCT
>CALHRJ010000377.1 GCA_938038395.1 uncultured Deinococcales bacterium
TGAGTAATTGTTCAGTTTCTGGTTTTAAGTCAGTGTCTACAACAATTATTTCTGCTTCAGAACAATAGGCGTGTAACTTCACAAGACATTCTTTTAATAAGTGAAGAACGTTATAGTGAATAACTATAATACTTAAGTCTGATAGCTTTGTAGTCACGAGCTAAGTTTACGTTATTTTTAGATGTGCCTAAAGGATATTCTTTTAGAGGATGCTTTTACCGAGCAGGCTCGAGCACATTTCTACCATAATCTCAGCCGTTGCATTTTTAGTATCCAAAATAGGATTAACCTCCACAAGATCAACACTTGTAACTTTTTCTGAAGCTGCAAAAAGCTCCATTAGCAAGTGTGCTTCGCGGTAGCTTAATCCACCTGGTACGGGCGTGCCCACGCCTGGGGCAATCATTGGGTCGAGGGAGTCGGCATCAAAGGATACGTGGATGTAATCAAGGTGCTCAAGCTGCTCTAAAGTCTCGGCTGCAACTCGCGCAATGCCATGTTGGTCAATATCTGCCATCGTATAAGCAGAAATATTATGGTCATGAATAAACTGTCTTTCACCCTTATCTACACTACGAAGGCCAATAAACACAATATCTTCAGCTTTAACGGCTGCGCCACCACCCCAAATGTTGCGCAATTCAGGATTGCCATAACCAAGCAAGTGCGCCAGAGGCATACCGTGAATATTACCGCTAGGACTGGTATCTGGTGTATTTACATCTGAGTGAGCATCTACCCAAATCACGCCAGTACGTCCACGTTGGCTTACACCTGCTACGCTGCCCATAGATATAGAATGGTCGCCACCAAGGATAATCGGAATAGTGTTGTCATCTAAAGTACTGAGTTTGTCGTAAGTGGCTTGACAGGCTAAAGCTATGGCAGCTTTATAGTGCAAGTTTTCATCAGATACAGCATCATCTACAGCTTCTGCAACAGGTACAGCAATATTGCCGTGGTCTGTAACGTCATAGCCTAAGGTCTCAAGCGAGTTGGCAAGCTGTGCTAAGCGTAAAGCGCTAGGTCCCATATCTACGCCACGTCGTCCTGCCCCTAAATCCATTGGAATTCCAAAGATACTAAGTTTTTTCATCACGCTTTCGACTATACCATTATTCATAGTTGTATACATTCCCCATTTTAAGTGTCAGTTGATTTAGTTCAGGGCTCGAGCCTCAAACCAGACCCTTGACCTGATGTATCGAAGGTTAGCAGCCAAGCTCTTACGAATGCCTGAGGGTTTTATTACGAGAAATTGAGTATTTTATTACGGTAAACAGACATTTCTCTTACGAAAAACTCAAATGTAGACTAATTGTCAATTACTAAGGGGTGTATGAGACTATTACAATTCTTGACCGTATCGAATTTATAAAAATCTTGTTAAGCTACTGCCATGCGGACCGTACTCATTGATTACAATGCTGGCAACTTACATAGTGTTTATAAAGCACTCGTAAAAACAGGTTTTGACGTTGAACTTTCAAGTGACCCCAAAAAAGCAGAACAAGCGGATGCTTTAGTGCTACCAGGGCAGGGTCATTTCAGACAAGTAATGGAAGAATTCTTAGCTTCTGGTTTTGAACCTGTAGTTCGCGCACATATAAATGCAGGCAAGCCATTTTTTGGTATATGTGTAGGCTTACAAATCCTAATGCGCTCCTCTGAAGAAGCGCCTGATGTTGCAGGACTAGGTATTTTAGATGGCGATGTTAAACGTTTTCGTGACCCTAGCGTAAGTGTGCCACAAATGGGTTGGAATGAGTTTCATGCCTATGGCGACCCACCACTACTAGCTGGTATTCCAAACGGATCTTTTGCATACTTCGCAAATTCCTACTACATAGACTTTGATGATGCTAATGTATCTGGCGCAACCACTCAATATGGTGATGTCACGTTTAAAAGTGCAATCTCAAAAGGCCCCTTGAATGCGACTCAGTTTCACCCAGAAAAGAGTCAGTCTGTTGGACTGAAAATTTTAGAAAATTTCAAAGAGATTGCCGAAAAATACACTAGCTAAGCTTGCTTAAAAGTGCTGCGCCATTTGAATCATATAAACTGCATAGGTTAGTAAAGACGCTAGAGCAAATTTTTCGCTTTTACGCATTTTTCTTGGTCTAAGCCATTTTTGTAGTGACATGGTTTTTACCTTCAAGTTGCCTTTAGGAACGACTTTATAGATTTGTGATGCTTGCTGACGCTTATGTTCAAACATTGTTTGTTTGAGTCGTTCGTTAAATGTATCTCTCCCAAGTTTCTTCATGTAAGAATTTTGTCAGAGTTTGAGCGCTGTTGGATGTGTAAAGCTAAAAATTATCTTTAATAAAAGTGCTTTTTTTGTAAGAAACTGTGCCTTAAAGGGTTTTATTGGATGTTTGTGAAGGTTTCAGGTGATGGTCCAAATAATAAAACAAGTAAAACTATAAGCGCTGCTAATGCAACCAATCTAAATACGATTCTACCGAAGTTATTGTTAGTTTCATTTTGTGATTTCATTGCTGTTCCCCTAATTCTTGACGTTATTTAAGCATATAGTTAAGCTTCTGAAAAAACTGAAAACCTATAGGTAGTTTAAAAGGCTTTTACTTTCATCCTTGTTAAACACAGTAGTAACGACTCAGAAACGTAATGTTGACATAATGTTCATGTGCTCTAGGACAAATGCTGGCTACTTATTTTTGGATCTACAGCTTATTTTAAAATTTGTGGCAATGGTTCAATCAGAAGATTGGCAAGCTGCTAACGGAGCAATAGAGACTTTGATTGCGTATTAGTGATAGAAATTTGTAAAAAACCTGCTGGCATCAAAATTGTTGCTGTTTAGATATGATTCTATTTTAGACACAAAAAAGCCAAGCAACTTTACAGAAAGTTGCTTGGCTTAGAAGTAAGTTATATTGGTTTAAGGTTTGAGTCTTATAGTAACCTGAAAGATAAGAGTCATAATTATATCCTTTTAAGTCGCTATTCCTCAATCATGCCCTCAGTTTATTCCTTACCTACTTCGCTATTTGTAGGTCTTCACCTTGCGCTTTTGGCTCATCTCGAATTGCTGTTAATGTAGTTTGAAACTTCAACATCCATCTATATTCTTGCTATTCTATTCTTCAGATTGGTTAAACAACATGTACCCCTAAATGATAGTCATAGTAAGTGTTTTTTAGAACACCTTTTTAGAAAACCATGAACATATTGATTTTAGTTTGGGAGGAAGTTAATGATTACTTTTCAAAGAATTAAACGGAGATTGATTTTTCTAGCGATAGTTTTTTTCTTATTTATTTTTGTATTTACGGCATGTACTTCAACACCCTCAACTGAGTTATCTGGTGCCACTTATTTAGTAATAATTGAAGGTGAAGGTACTGTTACCAGTAATCCTGCTGGTATCAATTGTTCCGACACAGGTGGGGATTGTAGCAAATTTTCTACAGATGTACTCTCTTTTACAGCAGTACCGAAAAGTGGTTGGGCCTTTAATAATTGGAGTAGTAGTGAATATTGCGATTCTGGAACCGAAAATCCGTGTGTACGGGTGGATGATAATGAGAGAGAAAATATAAATATAACCGCAGTATTTTACAAACCTGGAGGCACTCATGATGACCTCTTTTAATAATGAAAAGGGATGAGAAATTCCCCGAGGCTTGCTTTGAGCAAAACTGAATTGACGTATGGCTTGCCAGACAAGATTTCTTTGTCGATACCCCGTCTGCGCTGCTGTGGGTTTCGTTCATTTATCAGGCAAAGTATATCTATCACAAAGCTTGTCAACTAAAAGATTTAACTCTCCTATCACACATTCATTTTCGACCTGATTTTTAGTGTTTTTGTCTAGCCCGAGCTCAATTTCTTCTAAAAGCTTATCTACCTTGTCTTTAATAGTTTGTTTTAAAGAAGGATGATTTCTGATAGTAAATAAGATTTCGTAAGCTCTTTCTAATTCATTATCTTTAGAGAGCAAACGAGCAAATTCTAGTAAAAGATTGAGGCTACGAGCATTTGGAGAATTGCCATCTTTGATCGTTTCAAGTCCTTCGTAAAAATACAGCCTAGCGGTATTATAGTC
Source organism: uncultured Deinococcales bacterium (assembly GCA_938038395.1). Lineage (GTDB taxonomy): Bacteria > Deinococcota > Deinococci > Deinococcales > Trueperaceae > CALGZD01. The sequence continues at coordinate 4,076 of CALHRJ010000377.1, forward strand.
ACCTTGTTTTGTTGCTACTTCACCTAAATTTTCGAGGGCATAAATAAGATAAATTTTTGACCCCAAATGGTTACTCAAGTTCTTACTTTTCAAGAAGTAGTGATTGGCGGAATCTAAGTCATTTGTTTCAGAAGCTACAATTCCAAGTCGGCTATAATTAAGAAATGACGGTTCAACTGGCCCTTCTTCAGTAAGTAACTTCTGAGCTTCCTTTAAAAAATTCTTTGCTAAATCGTAATCTTTAGCCTGCAAATGTAAGGTTACAAGTGTGTTCAAAGTCGCACTAAGTCCTTGATTAGTTGTAAGCGATTTTTGAATCGAATAGGCTTTTTCGGCATGTTCTAAAGCATTGCTATAGTTTCCAAGATAGGATTCGCAGGTTGCCAAACCTTGTAACGCAAACACAATACCTTGTTGGTAATTTTCAGTTTGGTAAAGTTCTAGACCTTGTTTATAATGCTGTCGTGCAAGTTCAAATTGAGATTCTTGTTGCCACTGCAAACAAATGTCTCCAAGAACCAATAAGACACTCGCTTGTTTAAGATCATCATTTCTTTTCTGATACGTTTCTAGACATAGATCTAAATAATGCAGTGCTTGTTCCATCTGGTCTGTTGATATGAATAATTGTGCTAGATGGAATGCTAACTGTGTTTTTCCGACCTCATCTTCTAGTGTTTCAAATAGATGTCCAGCTTTTTTAAGCATATCTTCTGACTCTTTATAGTGACCTGTTTTTGTTAAGGTGTTCCCGTAGTAAGACAACAGATAAGCATATATAGAACTTTGTTTGTCAATCGCTTCCAACGCTGATTTTATAGCTTGTTCAGCCTCTGCTAACATGTTGAAAGCATCATAGTATGACAGCAATGAATGTATGGATTTCGCTAATAAGTCTTCTCGTTGAGACTGAACAATCCACATGTAGGCTATTTGAATATTTTTAAGCTCACTTCTGATTTCTTGAATTGTTTCAGGTTCTTTATTAGAAAAAAATAGTTTTTCTTTTGAGCTTAGAAAGTCTGCAAAATAAATTGCATGTTCCGTCTGGAGTGAATGTAGTAAGGTTAAAGTTTCTGGGCTCGAGCCTTCTGCTTTTTCTTGACTAAATTCAAAGACGAGTGGGTGACGATCAAAGCGTCCTGTTTCATCTCTGTAAATCATGGAGCTATTACTTAGTGAAAGTAATAGTCTCACTGGGATTTGGGTGACTTTGTCTGAGGCTTCTTTGCTAAACCCACCTCGAAATACAGTTAACTTAATTAAAGCATCTTGTTCTAATTGACTCAATTGTGACCAAGATTGCTCAAAGATACCACTCATGCTGTGGTGTCTAGTATCTAAGTCTGATTGGGATGTCTCAAGTAAGTCCAAACTATTATTTAAGTCTGTGACTATTTCTTCGAGGGACAATACTCGTAGCCAATTTACAGCAAGTTCTATTGCAAGTGGAACACCACCAAGTAAAGTGCAAATTTCAGAAACCAAATGTTTATCGCCATCTTGCAACGTGAAACCTGCATCGACCCTGCGAGCACGTCGTAAAAAGAGCTGTGCTGCGTCGTGTAGTTCTATTTTAAGACTATCTGTAGTTGCATCTTTTTTGTTGGGTATGTCCAAACCTTTTACTTCGTAAATCCACTCACTTTGAAACCCTAGAGTAACTCGTGATGTAATAATAATCTTGAGCTTTGAACAAGCTTCTAAAATTTCCGTAACGATTCCACTGGCGTCAAGGAAATGCTCAAAATTATCTAGTACTACAAGTATTTCTTTTTCACGAAGATAATTGAGTAATTGTTCTTTTGGACCTTCGTCGCTGCCAAAATTGATATCTAAAGCTTTAATGATTTCTTGGATAATGCTGTCAATATTATTTTCTTGAGCATTAATGGCAGCAAGACTTACAAAAACAGCACCATCTTCAAACATGGCCACTTGATCAATAATGGTTTGAATTGCCAACCTAGTTTTCCCCATACCGCCAGGACCAAGTAAAGTTAATAATCTTGAATCAGAATCACC
>CALHRJ010000378.1 GCA_938038395.1 uncultured Deinococcales bacterium
GGTTGCTGTTCCAAAACAGGTTGCTTAGATTCAACATATTTTGTCTTAAAAGACTTAAGCCTCAGTGCATTTCCCACAACAAATATATCTGATAAGCCCATTGCCATTGCTGCCAAGATTGGCGAGAGTAATATGCCAAAGGCTGGATAAAGAATACCTGCTGCTACAGGTATCAGTAGGATGTTATAAATAAATGCCCAGAATAAGTTTTGCTTGATGTTACGTAAGGTCGCTTTCGATAGCTCGAGCGCATTTAACACAGCCTGCAAATTACCTGACATAAGCACCACATCAGCAGCTTCAATCGCAACATCGGTACCGGTACCAATTGCAATGCCCACATCTGCCTGAGCAAGTGCAGGTGCATCATTGATGCCATCACCCACAAATGCAACTTGCTTGTCACCTTCAGCTTGTAAAGCGACAACCGCTTCAACCTTAGCCTTTGGCAAAACTTCCGCCCTTACTTCCGTAATCCCTAAACGTGCAGCAATAGCATTGGCAGTAATACGGTTATCACCCGTAATCATAGCTAACTTATAGCCTTTTGTACTAAGTTGCTTAATAACTTCAATTGCTGAATCTTTGATTGGGTCTGCAACAGCTAGCAGTGCTAAAAGCTCTGTATCAGAACCAACAAATAAAGGTGATTTCGCATCTTGAGCCAAAACAGTAGCTTGTTCTTTAGCATTAGGACTTAGCAAATTATGTTCATCCATGTACCGCTCAGAGCCGATATAAAGCTTGCGACCATTTACCATTGCCTCTACACCATAGCCAGTTAGAGATTTAAACTCTGACACTTCTGGTAGGTCATAGCCTTTATCTTTAGCAGCTTGGACAATCGCTTCTGCAATTGGATGTTCCGACATTCTCTCGATTGCAGCAACGTCCGCAAGCAAACTTGCTTCATCAGTTTCAGCAAAGAGTTTAAAATCAGTCAGCTGTGGCTTACCCTCGGTCAGTGTGCCTGTTTTATCAAAAGCAATAACATCCATTTCACGAAGTCGTTGCAATGCTTCACCTTTACGAAATAACACTCCTAATTCAGCAGCTTTACCACTACCCACCATAATCGAAATTGGTGTTGCTAGGCCCATCGCACACGGACAAGCAATTAGCAATACTGCAACAGCATTTACAAGTGCAAAGTTGAGACTTGGCGCAGGTCCAAAAATCAACCAAACAACAAAAGTCAGCGCAGCTAAACTTAAAATAATGGGTACAAAGATACCAACAACTTTATCCGCTATTGCTTGAATCGGTGCTTTAGAACCTTGGGCATCTTCCACCATTTTTACAATTTGAGAAAGGACAGTATCTGCACCAATACCAGTTGCTTTAAAGCTTATATTTCCAGCACCATTTAGGGTTGCGCCAACGACTTTATCACCTTCAGTTTTTCGAACTGGCAAACTCTCCCCTGTCAACATAGACTCATCAATTAGGGTACTGCCAGCAATGACCGTGCCATCTACAGGAATCTTTTCACCTGGACGAACTTGGATGATGTCGCCTAGCTTTACTTGTTCCAGCGGTAATTCAACCCATGCGCCATTTCGTTGAACTGTAGCTGTCTTAGCTTCTAAACTCAATAGTTTCTTAATTGCTTCACCTGTATGACCTTTGGCCCGGTGTTCCATCCACTTACCCAAAAGTATGATTGCTATAATTGTAGCGGATGCTTCGTAATAAACGTGTCTTGTGCCTTCAGGGAGGACGTTTGGAACAAAAGTTGCGATCAGCGAATAGCCATAGGCTGCGCTCGAGCCCAACATCACCAGCGAGTTCATATCTGGTTGCCCTGAGATTAAACTAGGAAAACCAGTCTTATAAAAACGCAAGCCAGGACCAAATTGTACAATCGTTGCCAAGACAAAATTAAAGTACATAAAGGTTCTATGTGGAATTATACTATCTCGAAATTCCATACCACCTGGAATCATCATCGGCAGCATTTCTAGTAATAAAAGTGGCAATGCAAAAGCAACTGCAATCAAGGTATCTCTTTTTAAACTGGCTTCTTGCCGTTGTTTGTAAAGCTCTTTTTCTTCTAATTTAGATAACTTCGTATCTGAGTTATCTGGCAAAATAGCTGTGTAGCCAGACTTCTTGACTGTTGCTTGAATATCCTGAACACTAACAACTTCATTCAAAAAGCTCAGCTTGGCAGTCTCAGTCGCTAGATTTACTGAGGCATTTAAAACACCATCAAGCTTAGCTAACTTCTTTTCAACTCTTGTTGAGCAATTAGCACAGGTCATACCTTCTATGCCAAGCGTCATCTCTTCAACAATAGGTGTAAAGCCAGACTTTGAAATAACATCTAGCAACTGATAAGCTTCAACCTCTTTGGCATCAAAATCAATTTTTGCACGTTCAGTTGCTAAGTTGACCGTTGCAGAAACACTATCAAGTTTGTTTAAGTTACGCTCTACTCTAGATGAACAGTTAGCACAGTCCATACCTTGAATAGCTACTGTAATCGATTCGGATAATATAGGCGTTTGATTTTGTGATGTAGCAGAATGTGTTGTCATATGTGCAAGCACTCCTGTTTCAATATGTTCGTGTTTCTATCATGTTTAAGTATAATCCATCACTATAACAAGACGTTAAAAAATAACAAGACATTAGAATATCAGTCTTTTGGGGCAAGAAATACTTGATTGGTTACCCCACCCCTAGGGGGGTGCATTAACCATAGCAATTGTGTCTTTTTAAGTCAAGCCTCACTATGTCTATGGGTGTGTCCGCATTTTAGGAGAGTAATACCGAAATGAATCAAAAATGTCGTAATGCCAAAAATAAGCATAGGTTGGAAACTGCTCATCTTTCGGTTCTTTTGAAGATACAAGCGACAACATGACTATGACATTTATCTTTCAGTTTAGGATAATATTTAGATTTAGGCTAAATGCTTTGAATATTCGATGCGGACACACCTTAGAATTTTTTCCGCTTTGCTTCAAAAATGTCTTAAATAGTACTATATCTTGAGGTATCCCTTAAATTTCGGACGCACCCTATATCTATATAACCTGAGTTCGAGAATTCAAAAAACACCATTTTTGTGCCAGAGACAGTAGAATTTGGACTCTACCAATATTAAGCATTTCCCACTGGTTGAAAAATAATGACATTTAGGGCTTTTTTATGCTTAAATAAACAATAAGTATTCCTATATAGGAATACGATTATGACAAAATACTATTAATTTGCGTCAGGGACGAAAATTTAATATCGAACTCAGGTTAGTTATGCTTCTTAACTTTTAAAGGTATTTATCAGATTGATATGCCTAAGAGGTGGACTGCTATCGAGAATAGCAAAAACAAAACTACAATCATATTTTTGAGCTTAAACCACAATCATATTTATCTATAAAAAGCCCACATATTCTTGTTTGAGTGTGGACTTTTTTTATAGTCAGGAATTATCGTCAGTGTTTTAGCACTTCACTTATTAACTCACTAATTAGCTTACTTTGTTCATCATATTCGTATTTTAATTTGTACTCTAAACAACCGTCAGCGTCATAGAATGCTTGTTCAATCTGATTACCTTTTTCATCATATTTTACATGATAACTAAAACTACCATCAGCGTTGTAACTTGAAAATTCAATGTAATTATCTTGTTCATCATATTTGTATTCAAATTGATAACTAAAACTACCATTAGCGTTATAGCCTAACCTTTCAATTAGATTACCCTGTTCATCATATTTAATTTGAGGAGCTGCTTCATTCTGAGCAGTTGATAGAGAAAACAGAGAAAGCACAAATAGTAGGGTTAGTAGTTTTTTCATAGCAGTGATTATATACGAAACTAAGTTATCCAATTAAGATTAGCTAAACACCTCAAAAATACTATGATTGATATTTTGCGGAGTAAACCTTAATCAATATACTATAGGATAGCCTAAAGATGCATTCAATCACCGTGTATTTGTTTATTGTAAAATTTCATATCAACTCACTATGCTCAAGCTTAAAAACGCTACGCTCAAACCATGAAAGTATTGATTAAATCCCTACTCTGTTTCCTCTTATTAATTCAAACCGTTGCTTTAGCACAAGATGCTAATAGCGATGTTCTAAATGGTATTTCGAAAATTTCCGGTATAGATATTATTGTTGTTGAAGAGGCTTTAGACTCTTTAGCCTATGACGCTGAACTTCAAGAACTCAATCTAGTTTCTGAACATGCAAATCTTAAGTTGAAAAACTGGTCCGAAGAATGGCTTGTAGCACTTGCAGGTTTATTGCCATCGGAAAGCAGTGAGATTATTCAACCTTTAAGTCTTGAAGCACCAAGCAACATCATCATGAAATCTCAAGGTCAATTTCGTATGAGTGGACCTTTTGAGACAATTGAACTTTATGAACAATCTAGTGATAGTAGTGAATTAGCTGAAGAAGCTTTTTTGTTGTTTATAGGAAATGATATTCCGTTGAAGTGGAATTGGTTGCCGGAGTTTGAGGGGAAAATTGAAGCTAGTGGGGTACAAGAGGGTGGGCTCGAGCTCACCCAAAACAACCAAACATACATCCTCACGCCAAAAGAAATCACGCCACTAGCAGACAATCTCTGTACTTACCTAATGGCACTAAACGAATCCCAAACTTCAGACATCCTAGGTAATAAAGCATCAGAATGGCGCTTTGATGTTGTTCTATTCAAATGTGCTGAATAGTATCTTAGGTGAATAGTTTATTTAGTCTTCTAGCTTATCTAACACTCAAAACACCATCAAGCATCTCAACCACAACATCAACTTCATCAACCAATCTGTGGTCGTGAGTCACAACAATAACCGTGCGACCTTCACGAGAAACATCTTTGAGACTGGCAAGCACTAGCTTGCCACTTTTACTATCAAGATTGCCTGTGGGTTCATCTGCAAAGACAACTTTAGGATTATTAGCTAAGGCCCTCGCCAAACTCACTCTTTGACGCTCACCACCTGAAAGCCTAAATGGCAAATGATGGGGTCTATCCGCTAAACCAAAACGTTCCAAAAGTGCCAAGGCTCTTTTTTTACGGTCTGCTTTGCTGACATCAGCAAGTGCCATAGGAAAAGCAATATTTTGCCAAGCACTCAGAACTTGTACAAGATTAAACGATTGAAAAACAAAACCGAAAGTGTGTAAGCGCATTTCGGCTCTTTGGGAGTCATTCAAATCGCCTAAATCTTTGCCATCTAACAAAACTTGACCAGCTGTTGGCTTATCAAAACCAGCCATTAGATTAAGCAAGGTTGACTTACCAGATCCGCTGGGGCCCATGATGGCAGTAATTTTACCTTCTGGAAACTCAAAGCTTGCATCTTTTAAAGCTTCTACTTGACCAGAGGGTGAGTCGTATATTTTAGAAAGTGATTGGATACTTAACATAATTATCCTCTTTCCTACTCTCTCGCCATAGCCGCAGCAATTGGAATACGCGCAGCCCTTGCAGCAGGAAGTAGTCCTGACAATAAGCCCATAATAAAAGCAATCACAACACTGAATAAAATCAAACGAGGGGTAAGTACTGCAACTTCGAGCGATATTAACCTCATCGCAAAGTAGTTCACTATAAGTATACCTATGTACCCTACAACGATGCCAAAGAGCGCACCAAAAAGACTCAAAAGAATGGATTCGCTTAAAACCAAGCCAAACAAAAATTTTGCTTTTGCACCAACAGCACGAATAACCCCAAACTCTCGGGTACGCTCAAACACACTCATGAGCATGGTATTTGCAATCGCAATCGCACCCATAATTAAGGCAATGATGCTTATGCCCAAGCGAACAACATCAGTTATACGTATGCCTCGTTCAATCACACTTAAAACGTCAGAACGGGTTTGAAAGCCTAGTTCAGGGAAGACTTCAGAAAGTTGATCTGAAATTTCGGCAGCTTTGGAAGGTTCCTTTAGCTCCATAACAAAAAAGCTCGTTCGATCATTTACGCCTATTGCCTCGGTTAAGCTGTCAATCGGTACGATGACTGCATTGTCGACAAAACCATCTTCAGAACTTACGATGCCCACTATTTCGAAGCTCGAGCGCGGATTCAATCTCAAAACTTTACCTATTTGTATGTTGTTTCGCTCCGCAATGCTCTGCCCGATCATGCCAACATAGGCATTGGTTTCAGTTGCTTCTAAAGCACGTCCTTCTAAAAGCTCAAATCCTGTATAGATTTCAGAAACATCCACCTCAGGCGGTAAGCCCATAAACAAAAATGCACTACCTGGTGTTAAACCTGAGCGCACAAATAAACTCATGGGGGTAATTTTCTCAATCCCATACTCAGCAGCAACTGCTTCAAGTTCGGGACCATAGCTTAAAGGTAGTTGTGGCACAGAGGTTGCAGAGTTCATATCAAAAGGACCATAACTCACCTGTATATCAGGTCCAACGCCCGCGATATGCTCGCTGAATACCTCACGCAAGCCCTCACCAAGAGACAAAAAAATGACAGTAGAGCCAACCGCAACAGCAATTCCTAAACTTGTAAGTAAGCTTCTTAGCGAGCGGTGCCACAAAGAGTTAAGTGCTAAAGTCCATAACATTGCCGTACTTTACGCTAGAAGTAAGGTAAATACCAGTAGGACTAACTACAATAAATTTTAGCTAGTCTAAATCCAACAGTATCCTTCTTACATTAGTCCCTAAAGGGTGTCAGTTGCTCAACCATATTCCACTTCATGCTGGTGTGTCCCATCCAATTGGAAGAGGCTTTAGAGTGAACATAGTTGCGGCAGCAATAAAAGTTTATTGCTTTTTAAAACCTTTCAAGGAGCGCTGAATTAAATCAAATAATCTAATGTTTAGCTTAGAAATTCCTTCAACATAGAGTGGGACGCAACCCTTCATGCTTAGGATTTCACAAAAATTGATGGTGTGATTGTAATTAGTGATCTAAGTGGAATTGTTATTACGCTCTTGTAAATCAAGCCATTCCTTCATAACAACGTAAGAACTACTTGGTACACGGTGTCCGCCCTCAAATTCACGCCAAGTTAGCTCTTTACTATGGTAACTAAGTACATCTTTAAAATGCATCATACGGTCATAGGTATAACTTTTGTCTTCAGTCGGGCAAATATACAAAACAGGTATCGGTAATTTTTCTCCACCGTCAAGTTGCCAATCTGTAGGTGCAGCACCTGCTACAGCAATAACACCTGCTACTAATTCAGGATGTTTTGCAGCAAAGCGAAAAAGTAAGCTCACAGATTGCGAAAAGCCAAACAAATAGACCTTATTCTTTGTTGTCCAACCACTTTCTAAAGCCTCTTCTAAACAATGCAAAATAAAGTTGTGATGATTGTCAATATCTTCTTGTGCTTCAAAACTACTAACCCAACTAAAGCCTGTGTCAAATTTTCCATCTTTAAATTTGTGATGCTTGTGTGGTCCCTGCTGAGCAATAATAGGCCAATCCCGGCGAATATTTTGCCCAAAGCGCATAGCCATAGTCTTATTCTGCCCATATCCATGCTGACAAATGAGTAAAGGTTGTAGATTTTGGGTATCATTTGAAAGTTCTAAACCGTCCTGCAAAGGTTTGGAAACATCGTAGTGATACGAAATAGCTTGTTTAAATCGGAAAGACTCAATCATTAGAAAGTAGTATAAACCAGAGGGTATCTGAACCCCACAACCATACTAAGATTTCCCTCATAAACTATTGCAACTCTGTTTAATATTCAGTCCGATATTAGCGTATTTGAACTCTTAAGAAACATTTACCAAAAATACATCAAATATTGAAAATATTCGTATTCAATCACTTAAATTAGTTAAGGGACAAAATACAATAGAAGTATTTTATTTTTCGAAGTTTATTTATCTTAATCATTAGGGAAATAAAAATATACATTAAGCATATAGGAAATTAAATATTTGCTTTTTAAAGTATCGATAAGCTATACTTTACCATTAGTTTAGTATAAGCCATTAAACTAAGCTCTTTACCTTAAGCGAATCTAAGGTATAATGGTGTAGTTCTCCAAATCATTTTCAGAGAATTGAAAGTTAAGCTAACATAAATTTAGGAGGTTTCTAACTCTATTATCAGATACTAGTTATATATAAAGAATAGTCCATGTTAATTAGTTCATCTGTAGATTTTTACACTATACCTTCTTTGTACAAACTCTAGAAAATTCTAGAGTTTCCGAATTTATGGTGGATTAGATTAGATACTTTGTGCAATTCTATGATTTGGAAATAAGGAGGTAGCTTCGTCTGCAAAAATCGTCTTAAGCTTTATTAGGATTATTGAGCTACGACTTAGCTCATCGCTAATTTCAGGGCATGTCTAAAAATGTTAAGACTCTAAGCTATATTAGCTTCTTACATTCATGCTAAGAATTATTCACATTTTTGTATATATCACGCTTCTTTAAAAGTTGGAAGATATATAAATGGAGAGAGGTTTATGAAAAAACTTAGTTTCGTAGTACTTGCAGTAGCATTAGTCTACATGGCAAGCGCAGCATTTGCTCAAACACAAAACTGTCCTTTCGGTTGTGTTCCTGACGCAAACGCTCAACCAGCACAGGTAGCTCTATGTCAAGCGGGTCCATCTTTTTACCCAGACGTAGCAACTAACCACTGGGCAAATAGCTCAGTATCTCGTATTTCACAACAAGGTATTATCGTTGGCTATCCTGACGGTCTATATCATGGTGAAGACTTTATCAATCGTTACCAAGCATCACTTATGTTCCAACGTCTTATGGACTGCTATATTGGTCAATTAGGCATGGGCAGCGGTGTTGCAGGTCCTCAAGGTCCAGCAGGTCCTCAAGGTCCAGCAGGTCCTCAAGGTCCAGCAGGCCCAGCGGGTTCTGGTGGCGGTGACACTTCAGGTTTAACTGCGCAGCTTGCTGCACTTCAATCTCAAGTAAACGCACTTGAAAGCCGCATTTCTAGTATGGGTGCAGGTCTTCAAGGTCCAGCAGGCCCAGCAGGTCCTCAAGGTCCAGCAGGTCCTGTAGGTCCACGCGGTCCAGCTGGTGCAACAACCGCTGGAGGCGCAACAGTTGTAGCAGGTCCTCCAGGTCCAGCAGGTCCACGTGGTCCAGCTGGTGTAGCTGGCGCAACCGGTCCAATGGGTCCAATGGGTCCAGCAGGTAATACTGGTTCAATGGGTCCAGCAGGTCCAGCAGGTCCAGCAGGTAATACTGGTCCAATCGGTCCAGCAGGTCCAGCAGGTCCTCAAGGTGCTCCAGGTCTTCGCGGACCAATCGGTCCAGTTGGTCCAGCAGGCGCTCAAGGTGCTCAAGGCTCAGCAGGCCCATCAGGTCGTCCAGGTCCACAAGGTCCTGCAGGCGCTGATGGTGCTGATGGCGGCAGAGGTCCAGCAGGTCCAGCAGGTCCTCCAGGTTCTCGTGGCCCAGCAGGTGCTGCAGGTACAGTTGGTCCAGCAGGTCCAGCAGGTCCTAGAGGCGCTCAAGGTCTTCGTGGTGGTCCAGGCATAGCAGGTCCAGCAGGTCCAGCAGGTGCTGACGGTGCTGATGGTGCTGACGGTGCTGCAGGCCCAAGAGGCGTTAAAGGCTCAACAGGCGTTAACTGCTTTGATGGTGCTGGCGACGTAAATGGCGACGGTGCTATTGATGTACTAGATTGCCGTGGCGTTGTTGATATGAAACCAGCTGACACAATGGAACCAGCTGACGACATGATGGGCGGCGACATGATGGGTGGAATGATGGGCTGTGCAGATCACGGTATCTCAACATACGCTGGTCTAGGCGCATTTGCTGAACTAGCAGGCTCTGGTCGTATCCGTCCTCGCGCAATGTTCGGTGTAGACAATGTTCTACTTTGTGGTCTTGGTGCTCGTGCGTTTGTTGACTATGGTCGTCAAGCAAAAACTAGCTTCACAGACGGTGGCGATGACAGCTTCGCTGTTGGCGCTCACTTAATCTACAACCTACCTATAGCAGACGCATTAAGTGCTTATGTTGGTCTAGGCGGTGGCTTCCAGTCTAATAGTCCTATTACAGCTAGCTCTGGTGTGGGTGAAGGTCCATTCCTTGGTGGTTTAGTAGGTATTGACTATGCAATTAGTGATCTTCTAAGCATTTATGTTGAAGGTGGCGCAGATTATTATCTAAATGATCTAACTGCTGTTGACAAAACAGTTCACCCAAATGATGATCTTTTCGAATACGACAGCATCTATCCAACTATTGGCGCTGGTGTTAAAGTTAAGTTCTAAATTTAAACATATACTGTAATTGAGTTTTATTGAGTGTGCGCTAAATAGCGCACACTCTTTATTTTTGAGACGTTAGATTATTTTTTCACAACTAGTATTACTTAGATAACTTCAAGATGTAATGGAACTTGAATATCGCACTATAATAATGGGGTATTGTTGAGCATCTGACACTTCAAGCTAGTATTTTACTAAGGATATTGTTAGCAGTGGCATAAATATTTGGAATTAAATACCAAAGTACATATGCAAAATTAAGTTACTTACAGTATAGGGATTGATTAAACATAATTTTACTTTAATCCTAAGTACCCCATAACATATGTTCTTTCATATTCTCCAATTTACTTTGTACTTTATAGACTCTGAATGCCAAGCATCCAACATTTAAGCGATTAGGAAAATATCAGCTTATTTATGCTATAGAGTAATAAATCACAAATCAAAATTATGTTTTACTATTTTCAAATTTTAATTCGACTAAATATATCATCTTAGAAACTTAGTGACTCACATAGATTGACAACATAACTTAGAGCAGGTCAGCACAAAACCCTACAAACATTTTGTTATACTTCAATCAAAAGCTTTTGCAACCACTACGATAAATAATAAATAGAAAAGAACAGGATCACTCGTGAAGAAAAAAATTGGTATTGTTGGAACAGGCTTTATAGCCACAGGTTTAATGTTTAATCTTTTAAACCAAGAAAATCTTGAGGTAACTAAAGTCCTTACTCGTAGAGACCTTTCAACATTACAGAATGTTCCAAACCCTCAAATACTAACTAATTCTCTAGATGATCTTATTGATCATGTAGATATTGTGGTCGAATGTAGTGGTGACACAATCCATGCGACGGAAGTGGCACTTCAAACTGTAAATAATAAGTTACCACTCGTCACCATGAACTCTGAATTTCAAGTAACCACTGGCTCCTACTTTGCTGATAAAGGTTTTATTACAGAAGCTGAAGGAGACCAACCTGGTTGCATAGCAGCTTTAGCTGAAGAAGCTAAGTATATGGGCTTTAAACCACTTGTCTATGGCAATATCAAAAGTTTTTTAGACGAGAACCCAACTAAAGAAAGTATGCTTTTCTGGTCAGAGAAGAAAGGCATCTCATTACAAATGGTCACTTCATTTACAGACGGTACCAAAGTTCAGACTGAGCAGGTACTAGTTGCAAATGGTTTAAATTCTAAAATTGTCAAACAAGGACTTACTGGTCCAGTATGCACTACAGCAGAAGATGGTGCAAAAATTTTAGCAGAGGGTATCAGTCCTGACGAACCAATTAGTGATTATGTTCTTTGTAGCAATGGTCCTGGTGGAGTTTTTATTGTGGCCGATCACGATGTTAATCAGAAAGCAGCTCTTTCTCATCTAAAAATGGGGGAAGGTCCTTATATTTTAGTGCGCAATTATCATTTATGCCATTTAGAAATGACACGCACTCTAGTCCAAGTTGCTTTTCAAGAAAAAGTCTTGATTAATAATTCAGCTACTCCTAAATATAGTGTGGCAGCTATAACAAAAAAACCACTAAAAAGTGGACAAAAAATTGACGTAGGCATTGGCAGCTTTGAACTGCGCGGTGAGGCAATCACTATTTCCGATATTCCACACCATGTTCCTATAGGTTTAATCAAACATGCGACTATTAGAAAAGATGTTGGCCTTGGTGAAGTTATAACCTTTGACGATATTGATCTTCCAGATACACTTGCTTTAAGACTATGGAGTGACATTCGTGAAAAGGCACTCAAATCTTAGCCTTGAAATGAATCATACAACATCAGACTGACTATCTATAAATGATACAATAGAAATCTCACAACAGAAGTCTCACAACATTGAATATTTGTATTGACCAGAAAATCTTTCACAAAACTGCAAAATTTATAAAGTTTCACTAACTCGTATATTATTCTTTAGAGAGTATCACCTATATTTTATCCGAAT
>CALHRJ010000379.1 GCA_938038395.1 uncultured Deinococcales bacterium
AGGCGGTAAAGGATTTTCTGGTCCCAAATCCGCTGCTAACAAAGTTATTTCATCTACGACCAAAGTGCTTTGTTTCGACATTATTTAAACCTATCAAAAAACGACAAATACTAAGCTTTTAATTCCCCTCTTTCTTAAAGAGGGGTCAGGGGAGATTCTGCCTTTAGCTCTAAAACACTACCCACTATTAATCTTACGCAACGGAAAAGAAGTTAACCGTGGCCAAAGCTCTTCAACAATCTTACGGTTATGAGCATCACCCTCAGGTACATTGGCACTAATCAACACAGGTGGCACCTCACCAAGTTCTGCTAATTGATAAGCAGTTTGAGAAACTATAGCATTTAGCATAGCCACACTGATTAATGTAGATGTAGGCCCTACTCGCCAGTTCTGATTTGGCACTGGTACCGCAGCATCGCCTTCTATCCCTTTATTATCCAAAATAATATCAGCAACTTCATAAAGCTTTTTACCAGATGAATGCCTAGAAACTGCTTGTTGAGATTGCTCATGATTTGTCAAAGCAATCACAGTTGCACCTTGCTCCTTACCTAGCATGGCAACTTCAATTGGCACAGCATTAATACCAGAATTAGACACAACTAAAAGTAAGTCACCTTCTTCAATAAGGTGACGCCCCATAAAGGTAGCAGCATAGTTTTCAATTCTTTCAGATGCACCTAAAGATGGGTCATTAATAGTCATAACTGGGGCTAAACCACCAGCACGAAAATACAATTCACCAGCAATAAAACGAGAATGTCCTGAACCAAAAGCATACATAAGGTGTTTCTCTTGAATAGCCTTTGCCCAAAGATTGGCAACTTGCTCCATGCTCTCTTTACCAGAGCTTAGTACATCGTTGAGTTGTTGTTGAGCAATTGCAAAGTATTGGTCGATTCCTTCAGATGACATGCAAATCCTTTCATGACGAAATTACCTAAAACTTTTCTAGAAGTTTTAGCCCTTAAGTGCACCAGTTGTAAGACCTTTTTGAATTTGTCCTTGAAAAATAATATAAACGATAAAAGTTGGAATCATCACAATTGTAAGTGCGGCAAAAAGCGCACTCCAGTCATTTTCATAGAACTGTTTAAAGAGCATAAACGCCAGACCTTGCGAGAGAACATACTTACTTTCATCACTCACCAGCACTAGCGGCAACACAAATTGGTTCCACATACCCAAGAAATTAAAGATACCCATACTGATTAACCCAGGTGATGATAACGGTAACATAACTAAAAAGAAAACTTGATACTGATTAGCACCATCAATGATTGCTGCTTCGTGTAATTGTGAAGGTAAGGTCTTAAAAAATCCTGTCAGGAAAAATATTGTGAATGGCAAAGAGTAGGCTATATAGACAATTATCAGACCTATATAGGTATTGAGCAAGCCAAGATTATTTATAAGTGCAAATAAAGGCATGAGTGCTAAGAAAACAGGAAACAACATACCTGCTAAAAATAGATAAAATAAGAATTTATTCCCCGGAAATTCAAAGCGAGCAATCACGTAAGCTGCCATTGCAGACACTAATAAGGTGATGAGCAAAGCAGGTATCACAACGATAAAGGTGTTAAGCAAATATTCGCCAATGTGTGCACTTGTCCAAGCCCTGGCAAAGTTATCCCATTGTAATGTTTCTGGTGGCGCCCAAGGACTAAAAAAGAGTTCTTGGTCTGTTTTAAATGAGCTATAGACCATCCACACCATTGGAAAGACTACTGCCAAAGACCAAAAAATCAATATAATTTGGCTAAAAATTGTCAATATACGATTATCTTGGTTTAGCATCTGTAAAAACGCTCCGACTTATAAATTACAACTTTAGTATTCCACTTAATATTCAATGACATCACGCCTAGACAAAGCCATTAGTAAGAAAGAAACGGCCATGACTATTACAAACAAAGTCATAGCAATCGCAGTTGAGTAACCAAATTTACTGTTGGTAAACGCTTCTTCGTAAAGTAAGGTTGCAAGTACATCGGTTGCTCGGTCTGGTCCACCTTGCGTCATGGTGTAGGTTATGCCGAACATATTTAATGCACCTATACATATATAAACAGACGCTGTTCGCATTGTTTCCCACAACAATGGCAAAGTAATTTTGAAGAACATAATTACGCTGGTTGCACCATCGATAGCAGCAGCTTCATAAAATGATTCAGGAATACTCTGCATACCCGCCATGAACAGAACCATATAAAAACCAACCGCTTGCCAAACTGTTACAGCAATAATTGCGATGAGCGCAGTTTGTGGGTCACCTAACCAAGCAGGTGGATTAGCAATGCCAATAGTTTTTAGAAATGAATTTAAAATGCCGATAGTTGGGTGATAAACAAAGCTCCACAATATGCCGATAGCAACTACTGACATAACTTGTGGAAAGAAAAAGGTCACACGGTAAAAGTTACTAAAGCGTACCTTTCTACTAATCATAAAGGCTAAAAATAGTGCAAAGCCAAGCGTTAAAACAGGTAAAACTGTAAGGTAAATTCCATTATGCAATAAAGCATTCCAAAAATGGTCATCATCAAAAAGTTTTTTAAAGTTCTTTAAGCCAACAAATGTTGGTTCTTTTCGCAAGCCACGCCACTTTGTAAAAGCAATATACATAGCTTGTGTATATGGATAAAGCACAAAAACACCATAGAGAAGTAA
>CALHRJ010000380.1 GCA_938038395.1 uncultured Deinococcales bacterium
TTATTCGTATCTTAATGATAAGAACGCTGTGACGAAGCGATGATAATAATGTTAGTTGGCTTTGACACTTTTGTTACTGAATATTGTCTACTAAAAACTTTAAAGATAAGACCTACCTATGTAAGATCTAACTCAGTAAAATCTAACTCAGTAAAATCTAACTCAGTAGCAACAAATGGTCAACTAAACGAATATCATATCAAAGCTATCGAATTGGGAATGGTTGTGGGTTGTGACTTCAACACGTTTTAACGTCAGTCAAAACATTCAAGATGATGTCGATAACCATGCCATTATTATCAATAGACCAAAGCAGGACAGTCTAAAACGGTATGAAATTTTGGTGTTGACAAATAATACCAATAGTTTTGCAAGGTTAGCGGGTGAGCTCGAGCTCAGCTACTCTCCCCCCACCAGCACCAACTTAACTGAGACTCAACCTTATGATGCAATCCTTATTGACCTAAGCAACTTCAGTGACTTTGACACCTTTAGTACTAGCAACTTACAAAACATCACAATCCCAATCATTGCACTTCTAAAAGAGGCTAGCATTGAAGAGGAAAGTAGTCTATATGCTGCTGGCATAAATGATTGCCTATTCATTTCAGAATTAGACAACTTGTACCGCACGATTTTCAAAAGTATTCAACGCTCACAGAATCTGAACAAACAAAACTTACAAGCAAAATCAGACCGCAATGTTAGTGTTGATGACTCTAATTCAAAGATTCAACAACATCAAGAAACATCTCAACCAAAAATTACTAGAAAAAATAATGAGCAAGACCTTGCTATATCGTTACAAAATCAAGAATCCATTACACAAAAACTTGAATTACTAAATCAACTAGCGTTAGATTTAGTGCACTTAAGCCATTTAGATGAAATTTTAGATTTAACCTGTAAACAAACAAAAGAAATCATTGAAACTGATCGTGTTAGTGTGGCATTGATTTCAGATACAAAAACCACTTACAAAATCTATATACATGATAAACATATAACTGGCTATAGAAACCATGGTGAATATTCCATTGATAAAGTGGGCATATTAAATCAAGTTGTAAAGTCTAAAGAACTTATTGTAAAGTCTAGTCATCAGATTCCCAAAGAACAATCAGAACTCGCCAAACGTGGCTTTCAATCTTTTATGAGTTCACCGATCATGATTAATGATGAGGTCATAGCAACCCTTAATGTCGCATCGAAATCTCGGGACACCTTCGATACAAAAGAGCAACTTTGGCTACAGCAAATTACCTCTTTAATTTCTAATGCTTTACAAAAACAGAATCTGCTTGAAAAAACACAAACTGCACTAGATGCAACTGAGATTCAAGCAAAACGATTCCTTGAGCTCAACAAACTCAGCAAAGAGCTTATGACTGCACCAGATCATGAAGCTATCTGCAAGATGGTTCTGAACGAATTGCCTAAACTTATAGCATGCAACTCTGTAGGTTTTGGCTTTTTGACGCCAGACAACACCTATTTAGAAATTTTTCAAAATAGTGAAGATGGTAAGCAATTCCGATCAACAGGTCGCAAATGGCGTGTTCAAGATATCTCTGTCAGTGAAGCAATAGCTCAGCGAAAAATAATTCGTGTGAACTTTAAAGAAATGAGTAAGTATATTGATTCTAGCTTTGCACTTAAGGCAGGGATGCATTCGGGTATGCTTGCTCCACTTATTTTAGAAGACAAAATCCTAGGTAGTATCAGTCTTACAAGTCCATATGCAAATGGCTTTAGCGAACAAGACGAAGCCTTTATGCTACAAGTTGCGTCACTCACCGCAGCAACTATAGAAAACAAAAAGCTATATGAGCAAAGTCAAGAAACATTACTCAAGTTAAAAAGCAACGAACAAGAATTACTTAGCTCATTTAAAGCAGAAGAACGTAAGTCAAATGAGCTTATGCTGCTCGAGCGCGTGCAATCAGCCATTGCTGACAAATTTGCTCTAGAACAGATTTTTGAAACAGCAGTTAAAACTATAGCTGAACTGTTAGATTATAAAGCAATTTCACTTGGTCATGTTAGAGGAGATAGAATTTATCTACACCCCTTGCATTCACATGGTTATGAAGGTCTTTTGCAAGAAGGATATAGTGTAGCAACTGATGAAGGCATTCAGGGCTTAGCACTAAGTACAGCGTCGCCAGTTTTTGTTCCATCAGTACACGAAAATCCTCATTACAATCCAGTGATTGCTGACGTTGTTTCAAATATAGCCATACCTGTTTTTAGCAATGGTTCAATTGTGGCAGTTCTAATTGTTGAACACACCAGTCCTCTAAAGCAAACAGATTTAAGTCTCCTTAGTAAAATTGCAGAACAGTTGACTATTGCTATCGAGAACGCTACTTTGCACGAACAAATCCTAGTAGATTTAAAACAAACAGAAGCACTCCATACTATCAATCAACTTTTGTACACAACTAAAGATTTTAAAGCTACGATGCGCAAGGTTACAGTTATAGCGACAGAGGCACTTTCAGCACAATGGTTTTTGTCTGAAATATATGATGCAAGCAATAATATACTAATACCAGGATTTTTCTACAAAGGTGAGCAAGTAGAAACTGTAGGCAAGGTTCTAGGTAAAGACACTCAACACTTAGCAACTCTCTCTGAAGAACGATTAGCTTATCAAGCTATTAAAAGCAAAGAAGCTGTTACCTCAACACAACTTTTGAATCAACAAATTTTAAGTAATGATATCGTTAAACTTCAACACAGCTTAGGTTTAACTTCAACCCTATCAGTGCCATTCTTTGATGACTTTAAAGAGAAGAAGAGTACAGGTGTCGTTTCTATTGGTCGTTTAGAAGAAAACGGTAGCTTTACTGAAGCAGACTTAAACTTCTTAAAATCTATAGTTCGCCAAGTTTCAATCGCAATAGAACAACGTCAATTAAATAAACGTATTGAGTTTCTGGCTTTTCACGATGAGCTTACTGAACTACCAAATCGCCGTTTATTTGAAATAAAACTCAAGCAAGCGATTGAAGAGGCTGGCAAAGAACAATTACAAATAGGTCTCGTTTATCTGGATTTAGATGGCTTTAAGCATGTGAACGATACCCTAGGTCACGACATTGGTGATAAGCTTCTTCAATTTGTAAGTAATCGACTTACGAGCGAAATGCGCTATTGCGATACGCTTGTTCGGATGGGCGGAGATGAATTCGCAATTATCCTAAATGACATTTCATCTAGAGAAGACGCTGTAGATATTGCAACTCGCTACCTTGAAATTATAGAACAACCATTTTCACTAGATGGTACTCAAGTCATTGTCACTGCGAGCATTGGCATTAGTATATATCCAGAAGATGGCAATGATGTTTCTACTTTACTGAAACATTCAGATATTGCCATGTATCTGGCAAAAACTGACGGGCGAAACAATGTCAGAAGTTTTTCTCAACATTTGGCAGTTCAAGCCCGTGAACGTTTGGTCTTAGAAAGCAATTTACGATTAGCAGTTGAAAATAAAGACTTTATCTTACACTATCAACCACAATATTGTTTAAGCACTGGAGATATCATAGGTGCAGAAGCACTTATTCGCTGGAATCACCCTACAGATGGTTTAATCGCGCCTTACAAGTTCATCCCGATAGCAGAAGAAACCTTACTGATTATAAAGATGGGTGCATGGGCACTCATTGAAGCTTGTAAACAAGCCAAAAAATGGCATACGCAAGGTCACAAAATCACAATGTCGGTGAATGTTGCTGCACCACAATTTATTCGAAATAACTTTATCGAAACTGTTATAGAAGCACTTGAACTAAGTGGTTTAGAAGCTGAGTACCTCGAACTTGAAGTGACTGAAGGTGTTGTCATGCATAACATTGAGCTCGTAGCTGTTAGACTGCAAGAGCTTCGCGATTTAGGGGTTAGCATCGCGCTTGATGATTTTGGTACTGGATTTTCGTCGCTACAATATTTACAAAAGTTACCATTTGATAAATTGAAAATCGATCGTTCTTTTATTATGAATATTGGCGAAATAGAAAATGATATTCACGACAAAATCCTCGTGCAAAATATTATGCAACTTGCCACAGGGTTTGACCTTAAAGTAGTTGCTGAAGGCATTGAAACAAAATTACAAGATGACTATTTAAAAAGTCTAGGTTGTCAGTTTGCACAAGGATTCTATTACGCAAGACCTTTGCCTGCAACAGAAGTCTTCAAGGAAGTTCAGACTACTGAGGTTTGACTACTGAAGTTTGACTTAGGTCTCTTTAGCAAATCTACCAAGGTAAGCTCGAGCCATCGTACCTCAGATACACACCACTGCTTTCACTTGATAAATTATCCAAAACAGACTTTATACCACTAGCACTTTGCTCTGGCGTTAAATCTGCTGAAGCCCCCCCCATATCTGTCTGTACCCAACCTGGGTCCATAGCCACAGTCCGAATAGACTTAGGGGCTAGATCTTGCGCCAAGCGTGCCACAACCATATTCAAAGCAGCCTTAGAAGAACGGTAGATATATTCACCCGGACTAGACGCTTCAATGCTCGCCATACTACTGCTCATAGAAACCATGATTTTATCTTGACTTGCAGCAACATTCTCTACAAATGCTTGTGCAACGATTGCAGGCGCAACTGTATTGACTTTCAACACTTCAAGCCAAACCTCAGCTTCAAGCTCACCAAC
>CALHRJ010000381.1 GCA_938038395.1 uncultured Deinococcales bacterium
GGCGCATATTCAGAACCTTCATCACCATAGTTATAACTATAGCTGAAACTTGGCGTTATATTATCGATACCACTATAACGAACACTTGTACTTAAGCGACCAGAACCATCACCCAAACTACCTAACCAAAGTACTGAAGGCGTAAAGTCATAATCACTAAGACGCAGGCTGGCATTTGCAGCAGCATAGTGCTGACTGCGGTTTCTTAAATCACCAAAACTAATTGCATCTGTACGTGCTAGGTTACTGATTTCCTGTTGTTTGTCACTAAATATACTTAAGTCTGAATAACCAAATCCGTTGAAAAGATATTGTCCTGTAAGACTCAAAGAAAAGTTATCTTCTTCGCTTGGGTCGGAGAAGGTATAGCTGCCACCAAGGGTAGCAGATAGATATACATCATCAGTACCTCTAACACTTAAACCTGATTCTTGAGAGCTATCTTCGATAATATATTTATTGTTTGTATTGCCTTCTAAAACTGTCTCTGCAAACCAGCTAATATCTCCGATGCTACCAACAGCAGTACTCATGAGTGACCATGGATTATTGAATTGATAAACACCACCAACCGTAACTTCAGTTGCGCCCAGTAAGAATTCATAGCGAGATGCAAGTGCAACAGGATTACCATTGTCAATGTCGTCAACGATAGCGTAAGCGGTCAAGTTATCTAGTCCAATGGGAATCTGCGCTTTCAGTGCTACAGGTCCAGCTAGTTCTTCATCAGGATTTTCTGGGTCAAGTGTTTCGATGTTGATAAGGTTTGCAGGACTAAAGTAACGACCTACACCCCAATTTACGGTTTGCTTACCCAAGCGTAAAAACACTGTATTGTTTATATCTGTATCTATAAACATTTCTCGGAGGTCTACAGAGATACCATCATCGGTACTATAGGATATATCTCCTTTGATAAAACCACGAAACTCAGTATCAGGTCTGGCATCTAAAAAGAGTCTTGTATTTAAGTTCGTTAAACCGGCGCTAAACATTTCTTGCCCGTTTTCAGTATCTGCATCTGGGTCGATGCTGAGTCTAAGGCCACCGCTAATACGTCCACCAATAGCTACGGCTTCGCTGGCTAATAGCTCATCCGAAACGGAAACAGCAGGTTCATCTGCATCGGTAATGTCGATAATGAAGTCAGAACCACCAAATAGTGAATTTTCGTCGCTCTCAGCGGTTTCCTCTTCACTAGTTTCAGAACTGCCACCAAATAGGCTATCTTCAAGGGTATTGTCTTGTGCTAGCACGGCTGTAAAACTTAGCAGTAGAGCAATAAACAATAATTTAACAATAGCCATTAACGATTCACCCGCTCTATGTAAGCTTTTGTAAAGACATTGTCAGGAATATCTGATGCAGATATATTGTCATATGTTATGGTTGTTGACTTACCTTCTACTAAAGCATCAACAAATATTGTTTTATTTGCAATAAACTTATCATCAATCTTTGTGTAACTTGGGAAATATGAAGTTCTAAGTAACCGTTTGGTTAAACCGTAGTCTTCTGTTTTTAAAATGAGATTTGTGCCTTTAGAAATAGTAATTGTTTTAAAAGGGAAGGTGACTTCTTCATGTTTGGCTTCAAGTTCTACAATCCAAACGTCGAAGTTTCCGAGTTTGCCTTCAGAGTGTCCAACTACGTCATAGTTTTCTGCATTTGAAGAGCGTCTAAAATCTGAATTTCTTGCGCTACTACCTTCAAAGCTATCACTGCGAGAGCGGTAAGCAAATTGACGACTTTCAGGGTCATAGGACCAAATGCTATCGTCTACCCGTAGGGTTCCCTGACCTAAGCGAGACTCAGGTTCTTGAATAAGCATCATGAACATATCGTCTTGGTCACGACGGAATTGTTGAACTTTTCTAGTGCTGTCGCCTTCTTCTGGGTCTTTGATATCCATCGCCATGGTGAGTGAAATATCTGTTCCAAAATTACTGATTCGGTCAATATTGCTCAATACCTCCTGAAAATCTGGTACTTCATCTTGTGCAAGCACATTAGGCATCATGAGCACTGCGAACAATAGTAAAAGTATGGTGTGTTTCATTTCTATCTCCTTATTGAATTTGGAATTAATAGCTTGTTCTTAAGGCTTCAGCAGGTTTGAGATTTGCTGCTGCCATAGCTGGTACGTAAACGGATGCCACTGCCATTGCACAAAGAATGGCAATATTGCGAGCGGTTTCTAAAATTGAGGTCTGGAATTGAAGATGTCCTTTACTTAAAAAGAAGGAAAAGCGTCCAGCGCTGAGGTCAAGCTGACCAAAGATAAACATGGCAATGAGTGCCAGCAGGAGTCCAGCTAGTGCGCCACCAAGTGCTGTAAAAAAAGCTTCCCATATAAAGATATTGCGAATGCCACCTTTTTGCACACCCATGGCGCGCATTGTGCCAATTTCAGCAGTGCGTTCTAACATAACCATTCGGTAGGAATTCATAATCCCAACCATGATGATTGCCAGAATTACACAAAAGACAATCCAGCCGATACGGTCCATAGTGTTAATAAGTGAGCGGATGCCTGTAAGGTTATCGTTTAAGTTTCGAACTCTGAATTTTGTGCCAAACCAACGTTCTTCTTCTGGTACAACTCGGTTGCCACCACCACGTCCAAAACCGCCACCTCTGGCTCCACCACCAGCCCCGCCAGCTCCACCAGGACCTGTGGCTGCTGCACGTGGTTCTACCTCAGCAAAAAAGGCAATTTCTTTTTGTAATTCTTCGGTGACGAAGTCAATATCGTTAACATCTTTTAGATAAATGTTGAAGCTTTGGTATTGGTCAGGTGTCATATTTAGGAGTTGGTTGACTGTCTCGATATGTCCGTAGCCACTAGCACCGCCAAAGCCTTCTTGAGTTCTGATTGTTGCTGCGACGACTAGGTCATTAACATTTTGTTGACCATTGATGGTTGTCGTTCTGACAACTAGTATTTCACCTACTATGGCGTCAAGCTTGTCAACAGTGTCCTCTGGCAAAATTACACTGTTTGGATTTTCTAGAAAGTTCTCTAAGCTGCCATCAATAATGTTAAGTGTTTCTAAAAAAGTACTTTCTCCTGAAAAGTTTAGTCCAATAATTCGCTGATTTTCCTCTTTAGTACCGTAAACCATAGTTGTACCTGCAGAAGAGCGAGTATTAAAAGACTCTATTTTATCTTCGATAGCGTAGACAGCATCTTCAACTGCGAAGGTGTCTTTGACCACGTTGATTTCACTACCACGTTCGCTTACTTCAGAACCTGTAACGTAAACGTGACCACCAAAAAGGTCTGTAAAGTTTCGCTCTACGGTTGTACTTAAACCATTGGTAAAACTATTGATTAGGGTAAAGACAAAAAAGCCAAAGCCAATTGCGCCACCTAATAGTAAACTACGTTTTAAGTGCCTGAGAACATTTTTAAATGCGATTCGCATAGGTTGTATGATAGTCTCCTGCATCTTATCGACCTTTCTCCATAGCTTGAACTGGGGCTATGCCAAGCGCTAATGCGATTGGATACAAGCTAGCAAGCAAACCAACTAAAGCAACAATGACGAATGAGTAAAAGAGAGAGGGTACAGACAATACAGGCTTGAACAGACCGCCGCCAAAGAGGATGCGTAATACGAAGTTTCCTGTAGGAGCTGAAAAGCCAGTTGCCCCAAGAATTAGCACTATTGCTGAACCTAAGATAATTCCCAAGATGCCAAAGACTAAGCAAATCATCAAGACTTCAAGCATAATCATGGAGCGAACAAAGTGTTGTTGACCACCAATTGCTCGGATAGTACCGATTTCTGCAATACGTTCTGTAACAGAAATAACTAGGGTATTCATAATGATGATGATGGCAACGATTGCCACAGTAAGAATAATGATATTGAGAATGTTGCGAATGCTGTAGGCAATGCTGGCTTGAAAGCCTGCACCCCAGCGCCAATCTTCGACAACGATATCTTCGCTTAGTATTTCTGAACGTGTCATATCACGTTTGACATTTGCCAGTGAGCGTCCGTTTTCAAGCTTAACTAGTACAAAGTTCCAAGCATTGTTATCTAAGGTCAAGTATTTATCTCGGACTGATGTATCACCAAGAATATTATCGAAGTCGATAGCTGAATCGGCATCTTCCGAAGAAGACGTTACTAGGGTATCTTCTGCAAATAAACTATCGCCACCAAAGAGTGCAGTATCTGAAAAATCTGGATTTTCCTCACTGACAACGGAAGTTTCGCCATCAAGTGCTGTTAAGCCAGATAGAGCGCGTAAGGTGGTTGTATCGACAAAAGAAATACTACCTGTGCGTCCCCCTGTATTTTCAAAAGCACCTATGCCTACGATGGGTACTTCACGAATTTTTGTACCTGTTGTGTTATTTTGACCTGATATTTTGACAATATCGCCAACTTTGAGTTCAACTTCATTTCGATTTAGCGCATTTTGTACAGTTTGTTCTGATAAGACAATACCTTCTTCACCGTCTACAAGGTCAGTACCTTCAGAAATGGTGTATTTACCTTCAAACATTGTGCGGTAGTCCTCCACCTGAATGGCCCAAAGAATTACTTGTCCTGCAGTTAAATCGCCTTTGGCTAAAGCGCCTGAACCAGAAAGCAATGGCGTGAAGTCTTTGACCGCCGGATGTGCTTCAAGATAGTCAGCAACCTCTAAATAGTCAGATACTGCTGGTGTTGTACCACCAAATCCACCAATGAAGTTCACTGTGTCTTCAGAATAATTGCGAAGGATAATATCACTCGTGAAGTTTTCACGGTAGGTGCTTTTTAAGCCATTGGTGATGGTATCCATAATTGAATTTCCGACAATCATAAAAGCTATACCTAGAGCAATGAGACTACCAATAATCAGTGTTTTGATTTTGTGCTCTCGTAGATTGCGGAAAGCAATCTTTAGAAGAATCATGCGCCAGCACCTACAAGCCCAGAACTATTTATGGATGTGCCGCCTGCATTCGAATCAACTTTAAAATCATCGACAACAAGACCATCTTGAAGTTTGATGACATGGTCTGCAATTTTGACCACATCGGGGTCGTGGGTACTAAAGATAATGGTAGTTTCTAGCTCACGGTTCATTTGACGCATGAGGTCCATAATTGCTTCACTTGTTACTGAATCTAAATTTGCTGTTGGTTCATCTGCCATGACGATGCTGGGTTTAGTTACCAGCGCTCTTGCTATTGCAACACGCTGACGCTGACCGCCTGAAAGCTCATTTGATTTGTGAGTACGCCATTTGCCTAAGCCTACAGCGTCTATTAAATAGTCAATCCATTCTGCTTGTTCTTTTTTATTTTGCGTTCGTTTACCGAGTAACACTGGAAATTCAACATTTTCATAGACATTGAGTACAGGAATTAAGTTAAAAGATTGAAAGATAAAACCGAGAGATTTATGTCTGAGTCTTGTGAGTGCTTTATCTCTGAGTCCACCTGTTTCCACACCATCTATGATGACTTGACCATCTGTTGGGGTATCGATACAACCAATCATATTTAGGATGGTTGATTTACCTGAGCCTGAAGGCCCAGTGATGGAGGCAAATTCACCTTTGTCTATTTCGAAATTGACGCCTTTGAGCGCATGAACTTCTGTTTTTCCGAGTGGGTAAACCTTAGTTACATTATTTAGTTCAACTAGTGCCATTGTTTAGTTCCCCTTAAGGTGTATCTAAATTGATGTTTGGATTGATGAAGTAATCAGAAGAACGAACCGTTGTGCGCATGGTGCCACCTTCAGCGTTACCTCCAAAAAACCTTGCTCTGCCTTGTTGACCAGCTTCTACGATTGATTCACTTTGTGTGACTTGTGGTGCTAGTAGACCATCTTCGGTTAAGGTGTATAAAATCTCTATAGTTCTTTCTGGAACAGTGACGGTTTCATCACTTTCTGGTAATTGTCTTTCGCTTGCTGCCCAAACGCTTAAGACTCGCACTGGTGCGCCTGTAGCAATATCGAAGAAGGCATTGCCTGAAACTGTAGGGGAGTTGTAGCTAATTTCAACTGTTTCTTTACCTCGCATGCGACGTGTTTCGCCTGTTGGAGTGAGCTCGAGCCCAGAAATCTCTGTAGCAAAAACATCTTGCCCAGTTCCACCAGTTCCACCTGCCCCACGCAGTAACCCAGCTCTACCGCCAGCACCACCAGCAGGTCTACCACCTTGCCCACCTTGCTCACCTTGCCCACCCTGACGGCCTTGACCCTGTTGGCCCTGCCCACCTTGAGCTTGTTGCCCAGCATCGCCAGCTTGCCCAGCACCACCAGTACCACCAGCACCACCTGCACCACCAGCACCACCAGCAAAACCACCCTGTGGCCCACCTTCAGTCTCAACTTGAAGCTCACCATTTTCGTCTAGGGAAGCAGTTCGTTTCATGTTCAAAGAAAACTGAGCTTCACCCTCACCATTGGTCATTTCCATTTGGATGGTTTCAGTTCCTGCTTGTACTTGGCGACTTTGGGCAAATAAGTCCATAGCACCTTGCCACAATTGTTCTGGGCTTTGGTCTTGTGCTTGCGACAAACTAAAGACAGTAAACGTAATAAGTACTAATGTAAGGCTATAAGATAGTTTTTTCATAAAAATCCCTTTCAATAATTTGAAATCAAAGCTTTAGTTGATACAAATTTAACTAAACTAGTTGTAGATTGTATAAAGCTAAAGTAAAGATTTGGTAAAGGGTGCATCTTCATATTGGTGGATGAATAAATGTCTGTGTCTATAGTAATGAATGCTATTTGTGCTATAGATGCACTTTGGGAGTTTTTTCGCTTTGCTACAAAAACATCCTATAGTTGTCGCATTTCGTAGATTGCTGATGTATAGCGAATTGAGAGTTCATGGCTACATTTAAATCATGAGGAGTAATAGATTATGCAAAGAAGATTCGCTTCTAGGTCTGAAGCATTTACTTATGAGAGTGTAGTAATTATCTACTCGACTGCTATAACTTTATAGAGCTATACTCAATCTATACAAAATCTACACCAAATCTTTATAAAAAACCTTTAGATTGAAAATTATGATAGTTGCTTGTGTAGTTGATAATCTTAAGATTACTATTGAGCTTAGTGTTGAGGATGTTTTTTAGATGGCTTTGATATTGATTGTTGAAGACCAGCGTGAACTCGCTGAAAATTTGGAATTGTATTTACAAAACTATAATTACCAGACTGAGCGAGCGCATGATGGTGAGGAAGCACTTAGGCTTTTTCGAGCTGCTCAACCTGATTTAGTGCTGCTTGATGTCATGATGCCAAAAAAAGATGGCTTTGAAGTACTTAAAAGTATTCGCAATGAGTCTAAAACACCAGTGATTATGCTGACAGCAAAGGCTGAAGAAATCGATAAGATTCTAGGTTTAGGCATGGGAGCCGATGACTATTTGGTGAAACCCTACAGTATGCGTGAAGTAACTGCACGCATCGAAGCTGTCTTACGTAGAGTACAAGATAGTATTCAACCTGATTTAAAACTTATACGCATTGGTGAGTTAGAGGTCGATACGTATAGCATGAGTGCTAGTGTGCATGGGAATTTACTTAAACTTACGCCTACTGAATTTCAATTGTTATTGCATCTTGCTCGCACACCTGGCAGGGCTATCAGTCGTGAAGAATTGATGGAAGTAGCCATGCCTGAAAGTGATGCGTTGTCTTCAGCAGTAAATGTTCATTTAAAAAACTTGCGGCAAAAGCTTGATGATGCTGGCGTGGCGCACTTGTTGGTGACAGTGCGGGGTATAGGGTACAGGTTATCTGAATGACAAGGGTACCTTTTCATAAACGTTTGGTATTTCGACTTGCTGCTGGCATGTTGACAGTTGCCTTAATATCGCTTCTTGTAGTTTTTACAATTCAGGCTATAAGCTTTCTAGCACTCGACCTTGAACCACGTAATATCTTTCTAAGACGATTTCAAATGCTCTTTTCTGATGCCTCAAGCATGGCACCCCTGAATTCAGAGGGTAGTGTTTTGAGTGAGGGGCTGACTAATGAAGGACTGGCTAATGAAGAACTGGCTAATGAAGGACCGGCTGATGAAGGGGCAAGAGGTGTTGGGCCACGGGGTGAAGGTTTTCAAAACCGATTTCGAATAAGACAAATTCTTCAACTCAGTAGTTTAGTAGGGTTTATTACCTCTGGCATCCTTTGGACTATTTTTGCTATTCGCTTTTCTAAAAGTATAGCTAAACCTATTGAACAAGTAACACAGGCAGCAGCAGAAATTACAGAAGGTGATTTATCTACTAGAGTCGAAATACCAAAAAATACAGTTGGCGAGAGCGAACAGTTACTCCAACACTTTAATCAGATGGCATCGTCTCTGGAAAACTACGAACAAGAACGTACAGAAATGATAGCTTCAATTGCACATGAACTCAGGACGCCCTTAGCAGTTACCAGAAGTCGTTTAGAACTTATGCAAGATGGGATTGTAGAGCTCAATCAAGATGAAGTTAGTCGCCTGATTCGGCAGATGGATTTACTGAATCGATTGGTTGGGGATTTGCGAACGCTTTCTTTGGCAGATGCTGGTGAGCTTTCGCTTAATAAATCTAGTGTACAGTTTGACGAATTAGTGCGTGATGTGGTGGCTACCTTTGAGGCTCGAGCC
>CALHRJ010000382.1 GCA_938038395.1 uncultured Deinococcales bacterium
TATCTTAGTAGGCTGCTCACCAACACCAAAAATTCAGGTCGATAAACTCTCTAGTATGACAGTTTTTTATACCGATGCTGAAAACCAAACCCAATTTACAGATTTTGATAGTGATTCATCAGAACTTTCCTCATTAAAAATATGGCTTCAAGAAAATAAAAAGGGTTGGAAAAATTATCTTGCTACACCATCGGTAGGCGACATGACGATAACCAGTCAAGGTGTTTCTTTAACAATAGGCGATGACTGGATTGTCATGCGTGAAGGCGGTGGTACAGATAAAGTACGTCAACTTCATAAGACTATAACAGCCAGTGACTTAGCGGTTTTTCAAGCCCTGAAATAGAAAATTATCTATAATCTTATTGTTCAAACTAACTTTTAGGTACCTATGACGAATAGATCGTTATAAGATTGCTCCTAGTAATGCTTTAGGATAATCTTTAACATTTCAGTATTCTCTTCAGGTTTGCCAATCGAGATGCGTAAACAACTCTCTACCAAATGGTCTTGACGACGAATCAGTAAGCCATCTGCAAGGACTGCGTTGTAGAGCTTCTCAGGGTCTTTACAAGGCAACAAGAAAAAGTTAGTGGCACTTGGGTGATAAGCAATATTAGCAGCGTCTAAGGCAGCAAAAATACGCTCTCTTTCACTTCTGACTTCTTGGATATAATCCTCTACAACTTGCCTACCGTCACCCAGAACTACTTCAGCAATCGCCAGTTGTACTACCGAGACAGAAAAGGGTGGTATCGCCTTTTGCACATGTTTGATGTAGTCAGGATTACCTAAGGCGTAGCCTAAACGTACCCCTGCTAATCCAAAAGCCTTTGATAATGTTCGTAAACAAATCATGTTAGGGAAGTCTTTAATTAGCTTAGAATAATCGGTATCTGAAAACTGATGATAGGCTTCATCAATAATAACAGTCCAATCATTTTGTTGAGCAACTTTTAAAAGTTCTAAAACTTCTGTTTGAGGATGAATGTTGCCTGTGGGCGCAGCTGGATTGGCAAGAAAGAAAACACCTGTTTTTGATGCTAATACCTCTTTGAGCTTCTCTACTGGTAAACTAAAATCGGCATTTAAATCTAACTCGATTAGAGCATCTGGTTCTAAGAGATTCGCATCCAACTCATACACCGCAAAGGTTGGTTTTAGACAAAGTACTGTCTGACCTAAACCACTAATTTCAATCATGCGCCTAATGAGTGTATTGGAACCTGAGCCAACAGCTATACCAAGTTCTGGCCAATCACAGTAGTCTGCAATAGCTGCTCTTAAACCATCTGCATGAATGTCTGGATAACGGTTAAAGGCCGTGTCCCTAAGCTTATCAAAAACCTTTTCTTTTAGCTCTGCTGAAAGGTCATAGGGTGATTCATTTTGATCTAGCTTGATTGTGTAAGGTTTAGGTTCAAAGTTGTAGGCTGGGCGGTCTTTTACAGCTTTGCGAATGCTCATGGTTGTCAGCATATCAAATCAATAAAAAAAGCGTAGAGGTATTTAGTATCCTCCACGCTTTAAATATTTTTTTTAGTTTATTTAAACCTTAGTTACTAGCTTGTTGTCTGGCATTATCTAGTAGCTCTTGCAATGGTGCATTTGGTGTAGCTTCATCAATTCTAAGCGGTGCGGCAGCTAAGCTTGGGTCGAGGCGAAGCGTCTCATCCCATGCTTCCACAGCTTTAGCGTAGCGCTCGAGCTTGTAGTTAACCATCCCATAATTGAGAAACGTACTCTTATTCGCCGGATCAAGTGCCAATGACTTTTCAAGTGCCAACAGCGCTTCTCCAAAAAGCCCAACCATAAAATAGGAAGATCCTAAATTATTGTACAGGCTTGGATTATCGCCCAGCTCAGTAGCAGCACGTTGATAAGCATCAATCGCCAAATCTGGTCTACCACTACGCTGTAACGCAAAACCATGATAGAAAGCTGCACCCGCAGTATCTTCATAAGAACGAGAACGTTCAAAACTACCTACTGCATCGGCGTAGCGCTCAGCTTCCATCAATGAAATACCTTCATCCAGTGCAGCTTGTGCATCTGGCGATAGACTGGCGGCACCTGCATTTTCTACTGCACCTAATTGCGCTTGATCTTGCTGTTGCGCTCGAGCTATTAAGCTAGAAACAGTAAGTTCCTCTTCACCTTGATTAATGTTCACAGTCACATCAGCAAATTCAGGACTATCCGCTACAAGCACTTGAAGTAGTTCAATCGCTCTTGGAAAGTTACCAATACCGTAACTAATTAAACCAAGATTTAGTTTTGCATCATTATTGTTAGGATCTAACGTTAAGGCACTTTCTAAACGATTGATTGCATTCTCTAAATCGCCAACACTATAGTAGGCAAAGCCTAAATTATTGAGCAGAGTTGGGCTGTCTGGCAATGTTGTAAGTGCAGCATTATAAGCATCTATTGCCTCCTGAAAGCGTTCTTGTCTTTGTAGCGCAAACCCATAGTAAAAAGCAAGTTGCGCGTTGTCACCCAAAGCCCTCGCTGCTTCTAAATCACTTATAGCCTGAGCAATATTTGCTTCATTTAATGCCTTAAAAGCGCTATTAAAGAGTGTGCGCTGCTCAGCATTAAATTCACTAACTTGCGACCCAACTAAAGCTTCGTCCGTAATTACAACTGTAGTTGCTTGTGCTAAAGCATCTTTTGCTTGTGCTGCTTCAGTAGAATTAGGATTTAGTCTTAGTGCTTCATCGAGGGCTGTAACAGCTCGACCAATCTGACCAATCCGACCAAGTGCAATACCATAGACTGTTAAGAAATCTGGATCATTGGTGTAAACACCTTGGATAGCATCTAGGATTCTAACCGCCTCACCATTTTGATTACCCGCTTCCAACAAAATCTGGGCCAGATTATATTGAACAATAATGTTATCTAAATTATCAGTAGCATTTTCAATCACAGTTTGTGCTTTGTCTATTTCACCATTGCGCGCGTAGGTTATAGCCAATTGATTTAGCACTACTACACTATCAGGAGATAGCTCTAAAGCTCTTTCTAAACTGGTAACTGTTGCTGGAACATCTCCGTTGTTATTGTAAAGTGTTGCTTCAGCAATGACTAAATCTACATTTTCAGGAAAACGGCTTTGACCTTCACGCACTAGTGTTAATGCCTCTGCAAAAATATCGTCTGGTAAGCTTGTTGCGAGTGCGTAGATTTCTGGACTAGGATTACTACTTACAAGTCCTTGAAGATAACCAAGGGCGCTCGAGCTGTCTCCTATATTCGCTGCTTCTTCAATAATTGCACGCTTCAATCGCTGAGAATTTGGAACCTTCAAAGCACCCTTTTGTAATGTTTGCAGTGCTTGATTACCACCATTGGCACGTTGAAGCTGTGCTAAGAAAAGATAGGCACTTTCTAAACGAGGGTACATAATCAGTGCTTGGTTCAAGTCACGTTGTGCTTGGGCTAGATCATCAGTCAGTGAAGCTCTACCTTGTAGAGCAATTGGATGACTTGGATTGATTTGAAGTGCTGCCTCGTAGGCCTGACGTGCTTCCGCTGCTTTACCCGCTAACTGCTGCACCACTGCATAAACAATCATTGCTTCTATATCTTGCGGAGCAATGCTAACTGCTCGTTCTGCCACAGCAATTGCTTCACTTGGTGCAAGACCTGAGCTTAAAGTACGAGCACGCTCTGCCAAAACCCAACTTGAATTTGGGTCTAAAGAAGAGGCTGCGTCAATTTCAGTTTTGCTTGGTACGATAATTCGGCTGCTCGAGCTAGCAGCTACTTGCATTCCTGGTAGTGATGGTATTTGAGATAAAACAGCAACAATTTCAGTATTATCTGCATCTGTTGGTGTTACATTAATAGCTTCCAAAACACCATAAATCACTTTGCCTATTAACGTTTTAGGGTCTGCTAAATTCCCTGAGTAAAATGAATCTTCAGGCTCTAAATAACTTGGACCAGATAAACCAATTTGTACACTACCATCAGCAGCGACAATTCCACTTATAATCACACTTGCATTATAGGGTTCTGCTAAACTTGCAGCATCAAAGCGTTGTTGCTGTTGCAAACGTTGATAAGTTACAAAGCCATCACCAATAGGCGGCACAAAAACGCCATCAATGACATTAAAACTACGTTCTAATGCAACTGGAAATCCCAGTGCATAAGGCTCAGCAGCACCTGCAACATCAAAAGGCAAAATAAGAATTCGTGTTGGGTTTGTGGCTTGTTGTGAAAAACCGATTGTTGATAAGTTTATGGTGCCAAACAGCACACAGAAAATAAGAAAAGGTAAAATAAGATTTTTGTAAGATTTCATAGATACACAGAGTATACATCAACACAAAAGTAAATGGTTAGAAGCATTCTTCATAGAACTCATACCACAAATATAGCTATCAACACCCGTTAAATCAGCTTTCAAAACAGCACTTTCATAACAGAACGCCCCTAGTAAACCCATCTTAAGTGACTTTCATAAAACCATGGCTTGCAAAGGCCATAAACACAAGGCTTGCAAAGGCTATAAAAGCAGGGCTTGCAAAAGTGATGCATTTGGTATACCGTATACCAAGTGCATCAATAACGATTTTTGTTTATACTGTTTGAAATCGTGTTAAAACACGCCTTACTACATGAAAACTCAAATTTGAAAGAAGTTAAATCCTTAAAAAATCATGACCAAAGTAGCAAGTTTTCAAAGACCACAACTTATCCGTGAAGGTGTTTACGAGCATCTTAGAAAAGAAATCCTGCAAGGCAACCTTAAAGTTGGCGAATGGCTACGTGAACGTGAACTCTCTGAGAGTCTAGAAGTATCTCGCACACCCATTCGTGAAGCTCTCAAGCAACTTGTTCAAGAAGGTTTACTTGAATCTTCAAACAAAGGCATTCGCGTACGTGAGTACAGCCTTCAAGAAGCCATTGATATCTATGAAGTTCGGGAAATGCTTGAAGCCAAAGCAGTCAGACTTGTCGCTGAGCGTTCTCCTGAAAATGGCATTGCATTGCTAGAAAAACAACTTCAACGCAGTGCATCTATTCCTTTTGAGGATTTTGCTGGACACATCCAAGCAGATTTAGACTTTCATAGCCTCATAGCCGAATTATCTGGCAACCAGGCTTTACAAGATGTTATCGAAAGCCTAACAGGTAGGCTCATTAACTTGCGTGTGCTTACTAAAAACGAAATCCGTAGTGACGAATCTCAGCAACAACACGAAGCGATTGTCAAAGCTATTGCAGCGAATGATGCAGATGCCGCAGAAGCCCAAATGCACAAACACATTGGGCACTTTAAAGAAATTATGCAAGCGAGGATTTCATGACAGCTATTAAACGTACCCCCTTGTATGACACCCATGTTGCGCTTGGTGGCAAACTTGTGGACTTTGCAGGTTGGGAAATGCCGATTCAGTATGAAGGCATTAAGGCTGAACACGAAGCTGTGCGTACAACATCAGGTTTATTTGATGTTAGTCATATGGGCGAAGTGCGTGTAACAGGTTCAGGGGCAGAAAGCTTTTTAAACTACGCTTGTTTAAACGACGCCACTAAAATCAAAATTGGCAGGGCACAGTACTCCATGATTGCCAACGATTCTGGTGGCTTAATAGATGACATTTACCTTTATCGTGAAGCAGATACTAATTTTCTTGTTGTTTGCAACGCATCAAACCGAGCAGCCGTTGTGCCGCATCTACAAAAGCTAGCTGAAGATTTCGATGTAGTCGTAACAGATGAATCAGATGATTGGGCTTTGATTGCTTTACAAGGTCCAGAAGCACAAAAACAACTTGAAACAGTTTGTGGTGCCGATTTATCTGCTTTAAAAAAGAATCGCTATGAAGACCTTAGTTACCTATCTTCTAACATTCGTGTAGCTAAAACAGGCTATACAGGCGAAAAGATTGGTTATGAAATATTTGTACGCCCAGCAGATGCAGCCACCTTGTGGACTGCTTTAATTGATGCAGGTGCTACCGCCTGTGGACTTGGAGCTAGGGACACCTTACGCCTTGAAGCTGGCTTTCCTCTATTCGGTCACGAATTTAACGGAACCACCAATCCACTATGTAGTGACTACGCGTGGGTGGTAAAAGATAAAGATTTCTTTGGACGCTCTGCATTGTGGCAGCCTGATTGCAGTAAAAAACTTGTTGGCATCAAACTAACTGACAAAGGCATCGCACGTGAAGGTTATGTTGTCAAAAAAGATGGTGCTGAGATTGGCATCATAACTTCAGGTACCATGTCACCTTCACTTGGTATAGCTATAGCAATGGCTTGGGTAGATGCAGAACACGCTGAATTGAACACAGTGATCTCAATTGAAGTTAGAAATAAAGAATTAGCTGCGCTAATTGTCGAAATGCCCTTTGGACAATAACGACAAAATATGTGTAATATACGTTTACGTAACACTGAACTTGAACTATAGGTATTGAATTATAGCATTACAGATTCATTCCTAGACGTGTCTAGCAACATAAAGCACACAAAGAAATACCTAAGAAACTTGCAGACAAACACATTTTGCATTAAGGTAAAAAAAACATTTAAAGGAGTTATACAGAAAGATGGCAAATCCAAAAAACCTTAAATACGCTGAATCACATGAGTGGACCCTTGATAACGGTGATGGCACTGTGACGATTGGCATTACTGACTT
>CALHRJ010000383.1 GCA_938038395.1 uncultured Deinococcales bacterium
ATTGCTACACGTGTGGTTAGTATGCCATGTATGGAATACTTCGAAGCACAAACTCCAGCTTACAAAGAAAAAATCCTACCAGCTAAAGTTAAATCTCGCATTGCTATCGAGGCAGGTACTAGCTTAGGTTGGGAAAGATACGCTGGTTTAGAAGGTGCTGTATTAGGCATCGACCGCTTCGGTGAATCTGGCGAAGGTGATGAAATCTTTGAAGCCTTCGGATTTACAGTTAGCAATATTGTAAAGATGGCTAAAAAAGTAGCTAAAAAATAGCTTTAGCTAAATAAAAATTAGGTGAATAAAAATTTACCTTAACAATTCTCTAACAAACATACCCCAAAGGAACGTTTTTCTCATACCTTTGGGGTATGTTTTTGTCTGTATGGCTGTCTTAAAATGACAACATGTCTAAAAAGCTTCTCAGCAGAAACAGAGGATATTTATGAGCTATAAGAATACAAAACACTTATTAAGTAAACTAATTGTATCTATGGGTATTATTGCTGTATTGACAACCAGTACTGCCCAAGAGTTAGTCAAACTCCTACCTTCAGATAGTATGCTTGCACTTGGTGCGGTCAACCTAAATGAACTTGAAGATCGTGGTAGCGACTTTGTTGAGGAATTTAAGCGCTTAAATATTCTTGAAGCAATCACTGCAGTTTCGGGTGAAGAACTTAATCAAGAAGAATTAGATGAAGTTATGTCAAGCTTTGATACCTTAGCTTTTCTTGGTCAAGAAGCTTGGATTAGTGTAAGTCCTTCAAGAGAGAGTTTAATCCCGTCAATCATTGCACTAACACGTCCAACAAGCGAGGCACTTACGAGCCTAACAGCACTCATTACAGAAGAAACTTCAACCTGTTCAGACAATGGTGAA
The DNA here is from genome assembly GCA_938038395.1 of uncultured Deinococcales bacterium. Classification (GTDB taxonomy): domain Bacteria; phylum Deinococcota; class Deinococci; order Deinococcales; family Trueperaceae; genus CALGZD01. The sequence goes on from CALHRJ010000383.1 coordinate 881, forward strand.
GCCTACTATTTATCAAACATTGAAGAAGCTGATAGTCCTATTAGTACTGTGAGCTTTGCTGTTAAAGATGGTGTTGTTATACTCAGTACTGAAACTAGCAGAATCTGTGCCATTCTTGGTGCTATGTCTGGTGCTGACTATATCAGCCTTGTAAGCAATGCTCGATACAAAAATAGCTTAGGTAAGCTGGGTCAAGGCAACTTATACAGCTTTTTTGACACCTCAGTTGCAGCAAATACCTATGCACCTCTAGGCATGGGTCAAGGTTTTGACGACTTAATTGCACGTATTCAACAAGCACTAACTACTGCTGGTTTAAGTGCAGGCATTTCACGCTTTACTGATACTGGCATGGTAAGTGAAGGCTGGCAAATTCTTGATAATTCAGGTGGCGATAAAAGTATCTACAGATTGCTCGGTGATGCAACACCTGTAAGTATCAGCAGTCTAAACTTTGCGCCTATAGACAGTTTGAGCTATGGCAATAGCGCTACGAACCTACGCGGTTGGTGGGCATATATTAATGAGTTAGCTAAAGAAGTTCCTGCACTTGGTGGCAACCTTGACTCTCTTATTGAAATCTTTGTAGGTATAGACGTAACTGAAAGTCTATTTAGCTGGATGGGTAATAGCGTCACCACCATCACAACAGGTGTTTCTGAGCAAAGTGCACCAGGTGTACCTAGCGAAAACTTGCTTGGTGAAAGTGTCTTTATAGTACAAGCAAGTGACGAAGCCAAAGCTACAAAAGGTTTGCGTGAAGTTTTTGATGCTGTATCTATTGCACTCGCTATGTTTGCTGATCCTACAGGTGGCATGGGCAATGCGTCAGATAGTGAGCAGACCGTTGCTGGACAGGCTGTAAGTAGTTTTGACATTACTGATGGTGTGTCAATACACTACGCTGTAGTGGGTGGTCATGCACTTATCGCAACTTCGCTTGATAGTATGACTGCTGCACTAGAAACTTATGCTGGTGGCGCAAGTCTAGCTAGCAACCAAAGCTATGCTGAATTAGTTAGCACAATGCCAGAAAATATTAAAAGCCTTTCAGTGAGTGATTTAAGTGCAAGTATGCAAGGTTCTGCAGAGCAGTTAACTTCTCAACTCAATGCTATGGCAGGACTAGGCGGAGCATCTACACTTGATTTTGATGCTGTGGAAAGCTCGAGCGCCTCTCTAACTGAATTCACTGAATTTGTTGCAAGTCGTTTAGGCTTCAGTGTCAGCTATACACAAACCCAAGCTGATGGTATCTATAGTTATAGTGAAACTCAAATCGATTGGTAAGTTATAGTATTTATACTTAACATAGTTTAAAGCAAAATAATTAAGTTCAACACTGGCCTCAAAACCAGTGTTGATTTTTTTTGTACACTCTACACAATATTTTCACCCTGTCCGCTGTAATACCGAAGTGAATCAAGGATGTCATAATCACAAACAAAATGAAATCTGTGAAAGTGCTTCCCCTTCGGTTTTTTGATGAATTATCTAACAATAGGATTATGACATTTATCTTTCAGCTTAGTATAAGATTGTATTCCTTCCAAGATTGAACATGCTTTCAGCGAAAATTGAAGTTTTTTGCTTTTTAAAACTTTCAAGGTGCGTCATTTGGAAATTTAATACGCTGCTGATTAGCTTAGGTATTTGTCGTACTAGCCTTAATGGGACGCAGCCACCCTATATAATTCAAGACTAAACATGCCATAATTCGCCAATGTCTACTTACATGCCAACCCAAACCCTGAGTTTAAAGCCTGAGCTCGAGCCTGCTTTAAAATCTGGTCATCCATGGATTTATCGTAACCATCTAAAAGCACACCAGTTAGAGCGATTGGCTATGGGAGAATGGGTCTGTGTAGAAAGTGGCAATACAAGAGCATTTGGCTTATACGACAGTGACAATGCTATTGCTGTACGCCTCTATAGCTGGGATGAACCTTTCTCTACTGAACAACTTGGCATATTGATTAAACGCGCTGTAAGCCTGCGTGAAAGTGTTATTGACCATGACACTACAAATACCTACAGAATCATCAATGGCGAAAATGACGGCTTACCAGGCATAACCATAGACCGCTATGAACGCTTTGCTGTGGTTAAGAGCTATAGCGCAAGCATTGATTACTTTTTAGAAGATGTTGCTAAATTACTTGCAAAAACAATGAAGCTTAAAGGTGTCTTACACAGAACAAATTCAAACACTCAAGAAAACCGTTCTCAAGTTCTATATGGTGGCGCACCCCCACCCGAATTAACAGTGCAAGAAAATGGCATCAAGTTTATTGCTAATCTATATGACGGTCAAAAAACAGGTCTCTTTTTAGACCAACGAGAAAACCGTCTTAAGTTAAGTCACTTCTGCAAAGATAAAAGCGTACTAAACCTATTTTGTTACAACGCTGCTTTTTCGGTCTATGCTGCACAAGCTGGCGCAAAAATTACCACTAATATTGACATTGCGCCTGAAGCCATGAACGATGCCCGCAAAAACTTCACCATAAATGACCTAGACGAAGCTAACCATGAATTTATAACTGATGATGTCTTTACACGTTTACAAGACTATCAAGCATCTGGTAAAACCTTTGATGTTGTTATCCTTGATCCACCATCTTTAGCAAAAGCAAAAACGAACAGACACGCTGCCTCACGTGCTTATCAAAAGCTCAATAAGCAAGCACTCGCACTGGTCAAAGATGGTGGCATATTGGCAACTTCAAGTTGTACATCACAGGTATTTCCTGAAGACTTCAAAAAACTTGTAGCAGTAGCTGCACAAGAATCTGGTAAATCATTACAAATTCTAAATGAAGCTGGTCATGCTGCTGATCATCCTGTAAAACTAAATTTCACAGAGGGTCGCTATTTAAAATTTTTAATTTGTAGTGTCAACTGAAGTCAAACAATTATTCACTCTTTATAGATAAAAATTGAACTTAAGTAAAAGTAAAAAATACCTGCCCTTTCTAGTAAGAAAGTTAGCAGGCATTTCATTACCCCTCAGGCTCGACCGATTACTCAAAAATCCCCTAATGAGTAATCGGGACTTACTGCCTTATGAGAATCTTAGTCTAAACATTGACTGTTACACAGACATTATCACTTATATACAGAAGCGTATACGTCACTATTTTTCCTTATGCTTTTCGAAACGTATACTAGCTTAAAATGGATTTTTCAGAAACTCTATATCAGAATCCGCAAAACTAAAACGATTGATTAAGGTTTTACAAAGGCCTATCTTGCAAGCAAAGGCGCTACTTTTAGTGCACTATAGAGCCGTTATTATAGAAATCACAACCTAAATATATGGTAAAGATTTAGGTTGCTATAAAACCCTTATGATATCTTTCTCAAGAGCCTATGGATTAGTATTCTATTTTTAGATTGGCAATTTGACTACACTCAAAAACAAAGGTTCACTCAAGTCCCATCCTCTACTTAAAGTATTTAGAAAACACATGGCACTGAGCATTCGCTTTTCCTAAAGATAAGAACAGCAACTATGAGCTAAATAGTTTAGTCATTGCATTTGTTGAAATGTGAACTTTAGTTTATCTATCTAGATATCTACTTTAGACAATAAAAAATGCCTGCTCTTTCTGGTATGAAAGTTAGCAGACATTGGTAAACCCCTCAGGCCCCACAATCACTCAAAAATCCCCTAATGAGTAATCATGTGTATTGCCATATGAGAAGGTTAAAGCTTAGGTGTTTCACTAGGCGTTATAACTTTATCCACAAACTGCATACGCTGCTATAATGCCTTATGGTAATTACGAATTGCACTCGTAGCTACAGGTGTTTCAGTAACAAACTCTAAAAAATCACAAAATTTCGTCTTAAGCTTCAACTAGTATGTGTTGCTAACTTTAAAAACAGTTGATAAACATTATTCAAAATTATTTATCGATTTTTCTTTAACTAGGCATATCTAGCAAAGCTTGTACGTAGGCTGCTGCATCATAAGGCTGCAAATCGTCCGCACTCTCACCAACACCTATAAACTTAACAGGTAAACCGAGTTCACGCACGATTGGCAAGATGATGCCACCTTTAGCTGTACCATCAAGTTTAGTAATGACAACACCCGTTAAACCAACTGCTGCATGGAACTTTCTGGCTTGTTCTAAACCATTCTGCCCTGTCACTGAATCTAGGACTAGCCACATATCTGCAGGTTCAGCTTCATCTGCTTTGGTAATGACACGCTTGACCTTTTTAAGCTCTTCCATAAGGTTGTGTTTATTGTGCAAACGCCCTGCGGTATCTACAAACAATAAATCTGTGCCTCTCGCTTTACGTGCAGCAGCAGCGTCAAAGGCTACTGATGCTGGGTCACCACCATCTGGACCAGTGATAGTAGGAATGCCTAATCTATCGCCCCAGATTTCTAACTGAGAAGCAGCAGCGGCGCGGAAGGTATCGCCCGCAGCGAACATAACGCTTTTGCCGTGGCTTTGATAGTATTGACCTAGTTTTGCAATGGTTGTAGTCTTGCCTACGCCGTTTACACCAACCATCATGATAACTTTGCCAGCAGGTTCTACTAAGTGACGACTTACGTCTAGGTCAAAGCCAACACGACGTAGTTTTTGGCGCATACGGTCGGGCTCGAGCTGATCCAACAGTGCTTGCTCGAGCGCCTCTTTAAAACTCGTCCCACGTTCTCGTTCTTTTTTAGTCTCAGCAACCACTTCTGCTGAAATCTTTGCACCAACATCAGAAGCAATCAGGGCAAACTCTAAGTCATCCCAATCCATCTCCCAATCAGGCGCTTGCCCAACTGAGATAATGCCACGAGTCTTGCTCAAGCCTTCTTTAAGGCGATTAAACCAGCTCATTTATCTTCACCATTATCGCCCTTTTCTTTAGCTCTTTGTTCTGCTGCTTTTCGTCCTGCTTCTTTTTTTGCTTCTTCTTGCGCTAGTCTTTCTTTTTCAGCTTTTTCTTTAGCTTCTTTTTCAGCCTTAGCATGAAGTTCAGGATTATCGTCTGGCAAAGCTTCTGTCATCATTGTAAGTGCTCGACCAATACGAGAAACCACTCTATCACGGTCAAGTAAACTAACTACATCGATTAAGTCAGGGGTAGCACCTGTACCAGTGACAGCAGCTCTTAGCGGTTGCATAACCTCACCCATCTTCACAGATTGATTTTGTATATACCCACGAACCATGTCATTAACAGTGTCGTAATCAAAAGAATCTAACTGAGCAAATTCACGCTCTAAATCCTGTAAATACTTTTGACCACCCTTAATTTTCTTAAGCGCTTGCTCTTCGTACTCAAACTCATCTGTAAAGAAGTAAGCGGCTTTATCAGGAAAATCCTGAAGCGTTTCTACACGCTCGGTCATGACTTCAATAACATCCAGATAGTAGTCTTCATCATCCCAAGACAAGCCAGCTTCAATCAAAAATGGCGCAGCTCTATCCGCAAGTGTTTCAAGGTCAAGCTTTTCACGCATGTAAGTTGCATTGAAGTGACGCAGCTTTTTCATGTCAAAAACTGGACCACCTAAAGATATACGGCTATAATCAAAAGCTTCAATCATTTCTTCTAGATTAAAGAATTCTTCACCAGTTGGCATACTCCAGCCCATTGTGCCTAAGTAGTTAAGCAACGCTTCTGGCAAGATGCCCATTTTACGGTAGTTTTCTACACTGGTATCAACCTTGCGCTTAGAAATCTTTGACTTGTTGCTATCTGGATTACGTAACAAAGGCAAATGAATAAATTTCGGGATTTCCCAACCAAATGCGTTATACAAAATAACGTGAATGGGTGTACTCGTTACCCACTCTTCTGCACGCATGACATGCGTAACACCCATAAGGTGGTCATCGACCACATTAGCAAAATGGTAGGTAGGGTAGCCATCTTTTTTAATCATGACACCGTCACGTGTTTCGCTATTTGCGATAGTGACGTCACCACGAAGTTCATCTCTAAAGGTTGTTTCACCATCTTCAGGTGTACGTAAACGCAAGACATGTGGCTCACCCGCAGCAATTCGTGCCTTTGCTTCTTCTAGCGGAATGTCACGCTCACGACCGTCATAACCTAAAAAAGGTGCTTTGCGCTGACGTTGTTCTGTACGCAGTGCATCTAGTTCTTCATCTGTCATGAAGGATGCGTAGAGATGACCTGTTTCAAAAAGCTTTGCAGCGTATTCGGTATACACATCTAAACGTTCACTTTGACGATACGGCGGGTTTGCTCCACCTGCGGCTGGACTCTCGTCTGGGTTCAGACCAAGCCAGTCCATCATGTCTAGGATACGACCTTCGCTAGTTTCATTAAAACGTTCACGATCAGTATCTTCGACACGAAGAATAAAGGTGCCACCATTTTGCTTGGCAAGTGCATAATTAAAAAGCCCAACATAGACAGTGCCTACATGCGGATCACCAGTTGGTGACGGGGCTATACGAGTTACTATTTTTTTATTATCTGACATGGGATTCTAACCCTCCCATCAATAAGTATGTCTTACTACATAACATTAGCTAAGACCAAATCAACTGGAAAATTATAGCATGTTAGCAATTAGATAAAAACTATCTTTACTACCGTAAAACTATTTGATAAAGGTTGACTCAATTTTGATTTGAAACAACAAACTGTTTCGCTAGCAAGTCTGCTAGTTATCGCCCACCAGAAACATCCATCAACGAACCTGTCATATAAGACGCATCGTTGGATAAAAGCCAAAGAATCGCAGCTGCAATTTCCTCAACTTCACCAGCACGTTGCATCGGAATCGATGGACTAACACGTTCTACACGTCCAGCCTCATGGATTTCTGTTTTGATAGTGCCAGGTCGAACAGAATTTACACGGATGCCGTCCACTGCGACTTCTTTTGCCAAACCAACCGTCATCGTATCTAGTGCAGCCTTTGATGCTGCATAATCCACATACTCATTAGCCGAGCCTAAACTTGCTGCAATTGAAGATACATTAACAATAGCACCGCCAGAACCACCAAATCGAGTTGACATGCGTTTGACTGCTTCGCGCATACACACAAAACTGCCAATAACATTTGCATTAAAAACACGCTTGAAGCGACTTACATCCATTTCTTCTAAACGCATGTGCTGTTCAAGAATAGCTGCATTGTTTACCAATGCATCAAGTCCACCGAAAAGTTCATCTACTTTTTTAAACATCTGTAGGACTTCTGATTCGTTAGCAACATCTGCTTGGATTGCATAAGCTGTGCCGCCATTATCTTCTATTTGATTGACAACTTCGGTTGCAGCAGCTGCATTCGAATGGTAATTGACACAGACTTTGTAACCTTGTTCAGCTGCCATGATGGCAGTTGCAGCGCCTATGCCACGGCTCGAGCCTGTAATCAGCACAACCTTATTCACATATTTTATCATATTGATCACTTGATCTCATTCACATTACTTTATAATTATCTTTAATTAATTCAAATGTTTTAAACCTATTAGCAGTCTAACAAGTTTTAAAACTTGATATAGTATCATAATACTGATTCTATTTAAATCAATGGTTATTACAAATATTACAATCTAAAATCATATACCACTTCTGCGTGATTTGCGTCTGTGACAGTCTTTTCCACTAATTAATTTGACTAATGATAAATTATACTCGAGCCTGTAATCAGCACAACCTGATCTATATTTTTAGGGCTGTTCAATATTATTTTCCATGTACTTATTTATACTTTGACAAGATAATGTATTCAATTCGCTCAAAAATCACAAATATAACTAGAATTTACTAGGTTTTTTTAGAGCATATTATCGCTCTGCTCTCTTTGATTGCTTTAGACCTATCTATAATTCACTTATTTTCAACGAACGAATAAACACATGAGTCATCCCAAAAGTCTAGATTCTAAGACCAGGAGGGGGAAACTCAAGCCAAAGTTTAGCTAAAGCAGAACGAATACGATAAAGAGGTGCCGTTGCAGAGCGGCACCTCTTACCAGTTCTGTGGCAAAAGTTTTTTAAGAGCCACTCTTTGAGTTCAAGATTAGCAATGTTTAGCATCAATAAAAGAAAAGCGAAAACAAGGGTAGCAATAAAGAGAAGTTTAAGACGGTTTTCAACTTTCCATAAACGAGGACTTTCAAAAGCAAGTTCTGATTTTAAGAAACGCCAAGCCATCTCAATTTGCCAGCGTCTGGCATAAGCAAAAATAACTTGCCAAGCGTCATCAATTGAAGTGATAGGTTCATTGGTAAGTAAGTACCAAGGATGTTTACCCTGACCTTGACGAGAAACCACCAACCATAAAGGTTCAGGATAATTAGGATGATTTATAGGTCTGTAATAAAGTCCGATTTTACGTTCAACATTACGACGAGCATCACGAATCATTTTATGGTCAAGACTACGCTTACCTTGACACCATTTCCAAGCTTTTTTAGAAACATCTTCAAATTCAAGCTTATAGCCTTTAGGCCAACGGACAATAAATCGTGCTTTAGTTTGTGCTAATTCTTCTAGCCAAGGGCGACCTGCATAGCCTCTATCAAATACGTGCAGGACACGATTCTTCCAGATTTTAGTGGTTTTCTTGAGAACATGTTTTTGTTCACTACGTCTATCACTAGCAAGCTTACCGCGTGATGTCCACCACTTTAAATTTACAAGACAAGGTTTAGCTTTCATACCTAATAAGACAATCCCTAACCAATTCATACCTGGTACAAAGATAGGTCTCCCTGGTGGATTATAGAAACCTTTCTTAATCCGTTTTAGTCTTGATGCAGTACTAGACTTTACAGCACATAAGCCTTCAATCGCTATACTTTCAGGCTTCTCCCAAACACTATCATCCCATACTAAAAGTGCTGTATCTTCATTCTCTTCTATCTTTTCCAGGTGCTTTCCTGATTGCCGCCATAAGAACTTTTCAATCAGTTTATGACCCCATTTTTGATTCCGAATTAGATTACTTATTCGTTTTGTTCCTGCGGGTGCTTTATCACCACCCAGTAAATATCCACCTAATTCACTAAGCAATAATCCATGACTATTATTTCGATGTACGATGATTGTTTGTATCAATCCATTAAATGTTCGTACTAATCGTTTATCAAGTTTGCTATTTAGTTGCTCGATCAGAGGCTTTAGAAACACACTTAATTGCTCATTTATGTGCTCGCTTACATCTTTTGACTTCGTTTTCTTGCCATAATTCATATGACAAACCCTCCTTTTCATCTGTTTTCTCACTTACCAGATTACTTTGGAGGGCTTGTTTTTGTCATCTTAGCGATTTTTGGGATGACTCATGTTTGGTTTTATAAATTTTCACCTTTTTTATTAATTCTATTTATAACCTAATATCGCTTCTCTTTTCTCAGTCCAAGCCAGTGCAGT